>CAMNGY010000059.1 GCA_946538795.1 uncultured Treponema sp. | reverse complement strand
TCTAGCTCCCCGTCCACAAGCTCGAGTCTTCCACCGGGTCAAGTATCATTTTCAAGCGGGAGGGAAAAAATCAAAGTCAATCATCAGAACCGTCCCCGCCGACGACCATAAATTCCATATTGTAATCCATTCAAAATTATTACACCCTCCCTTCCGGAAGACACTGCCGTCATCGTTTCGTTCACGAACAGGATATGCCTGCGTTATTCTGTGAAATGTATTGCGAATAGACTGACAAGAAGCATCTGTCAGTTTATCAACTCCAAAAAACACTTGGAGTAACCTACCTAAACGATCGAAATAAAACGCTACGTATTTCCACAGGACACCTTCGTACTCAACATAGTCACATCTTAGAAGCCAACCACCTTTAAGCAGATCTACAGCATTTTTCCGTACACTGTCCGGAAGCCCATAAGGCTGAGGTTTTAGAAAAACGTCATCATGATCCTTATCATCAAGACGCGATTCCACATAATTAATCCCCCATGCAGTCAGCTGTCTTGCTACATCACTTTTTATAGAGCGGGCATTAAACCCCATTATCTCAAGGGGTTTGCTTGAACAGCTCAGTTTTGGGATTTTTGGGGTTGAGGATCCCTGTCTCGGCACAGATTGCACGAGTATGGCGCTCGAGGACGAGGTGCTTGAAGTCGAACTCTGTTCAACCGCTTCAGTATAGCTTTCCCCAAATGCCTCTTTTTGTTGCTCATCCTCATCAAGGTTCAAATTCGCCCAAACAGGAAGAATAAGAAACCCCATGCCAATAACCAACCCGAGAACTTTCAATCCTTTCATTTTTTCCTCCTGCCCCCCCACTTCCTCTGCGTAAGCAAAAGAGGTATTTTATTTCTTTTAAAGAAGTATAACAACGGCTTTACTTCCTGTCAAGAGAAATTTCCTCGTTTTACTTCCTTAGAATAGGGCAATGAGCTCAGTTTTTGACGATTTTAGGATGAATCTCAAGTTCTACCGAGAGAAGAAGGGGTTCTCGCAGTCAGACCTGGCGGTACAGGCGAACTGCTCCAATGCACTCATCGGGAACATCGAGGCTGGGCGGGTAAAGCCGTCGTTCGACACAATAGAGAGGTTTGCGGAGGCGCTGGGAATCCACCCCGCGGATTTGTTCCTGAGGGCCAGCTCCCGGTCAAACGCCGACATCCGGAGCGAGCTCAAGTCAAGCATAAACAGCATCATCGACAAAATTATTGTGAACTAACCCAACTGAACTCTCTCCCCACCCCGCTGCCCCGGGACTGGGCTATTTTACGAACCGCTCTATCTTGCAGCCATGAGCCTTCGTTTTCTCGTCATAATTCACGCCGACAAAAAGGATGTCGCCTTGCCAGTTCCCGAGGCTGTCAAAATACCGTTTCTCGCGGATTTGCTTCAGTGCAGCTTCCGTTCTGGAATTCCGCTTCAGCTCAACGGTGTTAGGTCCTATCTCTCTACAAATTTGAAACCTTGCTACTTGCGAGATTTCTTTTTGTAAACTGTTCTTTTTCAGAATCTGTTAATGAAGAAATAGGAACACCTTTCTCTTTTGCATAGTTGCGCAACGCTTTCATATTGACAAAATAGGGAAGCGTATTAATATCTATCGGAGAATAAGTCTGCTGCATATAAGAATTATAATTGTTCATCTGTCCATTCATACGTATACACCTCCATAATTTTTTTCATTTGGTCATCGAATATACCAAAATGGAACTGGTGGAGCATACAAATTGCTTCTGCTTTTGAGGCATGGAGTAAAATCATCTATGTAGACAGATATAAATCCAAAATCCATGTTTCCACTATAGCATATAAATTGCTTTTTTGCATTAGAAATTCGTTTTTTTTCTATAAAAAGGCGGTTTTGACACCGCCATCACGGTAGCGGAGTTCGAGGAGCTGCGCTAGCAGCCCCGCAGATTGCCGTCCGTCCCGGAGGCCCCCGCCCTGCGTTGCCGCAAGGCAGGGGGAGGGCAGTCCCGTCAGAGAATCTCAAACTCACCACTGAATAATCCGCATTCGGATTATTCAGCAGTCCCGCTAGCTTCGTATCGTTACGACATCGGAAACGGTGGAGATTGCAGTCTTAAGCTCCTGCTTGCCGCCGCAGAAGAAGGTCCTGAGCCTGATGCGGTAGCGTCCATCGGCAATGTCGTCAGGAATGAAGAACTCCAGCCTTCCGGGCTTGTTGCAGGCGAGCTGGTCTTCCGGTATCCGAACCCAGTCCGCCTCGTCCCGGGAGATATTGCCGCTCTCATCGGCGGGACAGAGGTGCAGGGCAGAGCCCTTGCCTGCCAGCTTGAGCCTGCTTCCGATAAGCCGCACGGCCTTACCGGCGACGAACATGTTCGAAGGACTCTCACCCGGCAAGCGCAGCATACCGTCAATCTGCGGCTGCCCGTCGTTCACGATTACCTTCGTGATTTTAAGACCGGCGACCGCATCCGCCGCCTCGGACGTAGGGGAGAAGCGGAGCACGAGTTTCTGCGAGAGGGCGGCGGACGGGTTCGTTCCGTCCACGGTTCCCTCCGGGGCTATGAACATCGTGCACAGGCCCAGCAGGTTCACAGCCTGTCCGCGCCGGATGGCCTTGAGACATTCCTTTTTCAGCAGTCCTGCGGATTTTAGCACCGTGTACTCGTCCAGCCCCCTGTCACCGTCCTTGACGCGGGCTGCAAGGTTTGAGATGGTGAGCGTATCGCGCGGAATGCTCCCGATGAAGTTCTTCTTTTCCGTGGAAAAAGGATTGTTGCGAAGGGCTATGACAAGCTTGTTGTCCTCGTCCTTAATGTTTAATGAGTCAGCCATATTAGGCCTCCTTGGTATTGTGTTCCGGAGGGGCAGCCGTTCAACGAACGCCTGTGCGCCCCTTCCTGCGCATAATGTACGACAGAAACAGAGCTCCGAAATGTAGTAAAATCTTGACACACACACACACGTAGCAGGTGCGTGCGTGTGTGCGTAGCAGGTGCGTGCGTGCGGGTTGTCGTTTTGGTCACGAACGGACATTCGTGGGTGGCACGAACGGACATTCGTGGGCGGCACGAACGGGCTTTCTGCTGTGGCACGAATGGGCATTCTGCTATGACACGAATGAGCATTCGTGATTGACACGAACGGCATTCTGCTGTGCCCGGAATGTTTGGCAGCCGGATTCTTTTGACGCAAAATGAAGCCCCGGCAAGAAGCCCGTCCGGACCCGTGATGCACGTTAGGTGCGCGGCAGGGGGCAGCAGGCTCCCGGGGCGTACGAGGGGCGCTTGGGCAACTTGCGCCACCCCATATCCGCATAACTTGCTTGTCCCTGCCTGCAAAATTTGGTATAATAAGGATATAGCATATCCTGCGGTCATCTTGCGCGGGATACGGAGAATGTTGTTGTACGGATGCCCGCACTGGGGTGCCGGAGGAAAAATGAAACAAATATTTTTATCTATACTTTTAATTTATATAACTGGAATCTGTTCTGTTTTTGCAGGTTCTATACACCGGATAACGCTTGGCGAAGAAGATGAATCTGTTCTTTTCTTTAATGACAGCGAGATTTATTTTATGCTGCCCTATGAGAAGAAAATGATGAAGCTGGACAGAAAGCTTCTTGCCTATGACAAAGACGGATTCTTGAAGCTGACTTTTAACGGACGCCAGGCTCTTATTATTGACGGACAAGGCATGAAGCAGTTGTTCAGAAATTTCCGTACAGACGGAAAAAATAAATATGACCGTTATGCCAATTCAGAAGAATCCACAGCTGAATACTCGCCTTTCCATAGCTATAATGTAAAGTCAATTTCTGCCTCTTCCAGTTTTAAGGAAAAACAGTACGGACAAGATATTGTTTATGCGCCAATCAACCTTTTCAGAGCTTTTGAAGTTGGCTGCCGTTGTCACCCTTACTGGTGGAACAATGCCCATATTCCGTGGGTTGAAGGAGCAAAAGGAAACGGAATAAGAGAAACAATCTCCATTGAATTTAACAATCCGGTTTACGGGTTTTCAATTCTCAACGGATATGCAGATGTTCAGAACATGAAGCTTTTTAAGGAAAACAGCCGCGTAAAAAAGCTGAAAGTAGAAGATCTTACAAACAAATTGGAATACACTATGAGTTTTGAAGACAAGGTTTACTTCAATTATATTGAGCTTTCAAAACCTTCTAATTCAATAAAGCTTACAATCCTTGAAGTTTATGAAGGAACAAAGTATCAGGATACCTGTATCTCTGCATTGATTGAAAATACTAGAGCTCCTTCAAAGGATGACTTGGAGGTTGACTGGGAAACAAAAGATTTTGAAGGCTATAAAGCCCGCTGCTCCTATTCAGATGATACCGCTCTTTTTGAAAAATATTTTGAATATGTTTCACAGCCTTCAGGAAACTCCTCAATCTATGAAAAGACGGAAACCGTAAAAGAAGCGAAAAACCTTTTCAACAAGGATTTCTACTGGTTGAATGATTACAGGAGCTTTGAGACATCTGAAACTTCAGGCAGTCGTTATACAACGCTTGCTTTTGAGCTTGGCTCAAACAAATACGATTCCAAGAATGCAGACATGTATATCGATGAATACGGTTATAAGCATCTGAAGCTTTTTGATAAGAACATGAAGCTTGAGCATCATTTTACTATTATTGATACCTATACTGCCAAAGTAAATGACAGTGAGAACGAGTGGCTTTCCGAACCGAATACATTCCGCTATGCTTTTTTTGAGCATAAAACTGAATTGCTTAAAGATGATAAAGATGCTGTTGGTAAATACTTTTCTGACTCGTCCTTCCTTTTCAACAATGGCAATAACATTGGAGCTTACAAAGCTTCGTCATATCTGAAAGAAGGAAAGACATCTTATGAAGCCGAAAACACTGCTAAAATCTATGCTATGATGACAAAAAGAGATATATCATCGTGGAGCTCTCAGATAAGGCCGTGGGTTGAAGGCAAGAAAGGTGATGGAATTGGCGAAAGCTTAGAATTTGATACTGCTTATCCGAAAGGAGGTTTCCCATTAGATATCCGCATTCTCAATGGATACGTTGATCCTTTAAAGCCTCATCTTTTCAAAGAAAACAACCGGATCAAAAAAGCCCTTCTTGAAACTGACACAGGCATTAAAAAGGAATTTGAATTCCGGGATGAAGTTGAGTTTACCCAGATTATCCTTCCAAGTGATGTAAAACATATAAAACTCACAATCCTTGAGGTTTATAAGGGGACAAAATATCAGGACACCTGTATAACTTCTGTGGAAGTTAACAAAAAAGAAAGCGAGAAATAAATAATTGAAAAACTTATTTAATTATTTCAGCCCTTTCAGTTCATCATCTTGAAAATACCAGCAAGAAAAACTTTTCAAGAGGGTTTATGAATTACATGAAGACGAAAAAGCTTCCGTCACAGAGGGGGGGCACAAGCCACCCCCGTCATGAGAGTGGCTTGCTGTCGGACACTGCGGAAGCTATTCCTTTACAGAACCGCTTGTCAGACCTGCAACAATCTGCTTCTGTGCAAGCGCATAGAATATGATGACAGGAATCAGCGACAGCGTCAGGTAAGCAAGAACCTGCGACCAGTCCGTTGAATACTGCCCCTGATACTGCATGACGCCGAGCGGCAGGGTATACTTTTTCTGATCGTTCAGAATGAGCAGCGGAAGAAGGAACTGGTTCCAGCTGCCGACCAGCGAAAGAACTGAAATCGTCGTGATAATCGGTTTTGAAAGCGGAATTACCATCCTGACAAGAAAGCCGAGCTTGCCGCAGCCGTCGATTGTCGCCGCTTCTTCCAGCTCCATCGGAATCTGCGCAAAGAAGCTCCTCGTCAGCATCGTGTTGAACGCCAGGCCGAACGCCGCCTGCGGGAGCATGACTCCCAGGTACGTATCAATCAGACCGACCTTGCGCATCTGCAGGTACATCGGAAGGATCGCAACCGCAAGCGGGAAAAGGAGACCGAGCAGGAAATAATTGTAAAATACTTCCCTGCCCCAGAATTTAATGCGCGCAAAGGTAAAACCGGTCAGGCAGCAGAGGACGACGGCGAACACGACGGACCCTGCCATGATTATCAGCGAATTTGCAAGATTCGCAAAATAAGAAGACGTCATCGGATTCAGGATCTTTGCGAATGTCCCGAGCTGAAACTCTTTCGGAAAGCCGAACGGATTGCCGCGAATGCCGCCGGTCGTCTTAAAGCCGCCCCAGAGCATGACCCACAGGGGAAACACCGTATAAAAGGCGGTTATAGCAAGAAAGAGTATCTTTATCGTTTTATACAAGGCATTTGTATTCGTTTTATTCATGCTGCCCCTCACTCACCTTTATTGATAAGTTTCTGATACACCGCATTGAAAGTAACGCAGATAACAAAAATGACGATAGCCGCCGCGCTTCCGTAGCCCATCTGCGAACGGGTGAAGCCGAACTTATACAGGTAGGTAACCATCGTTTCGGCTGCATTGGCCGAATGGCCCTGGCCCATTGCCCATATAATATCAAAGGTCTGGAGCGAACCGACGATGCAGAAGAACATCGTGACGACAATCGTCGGAAGAAGCAGCGGAAGGATGATGAACACATTCAGCTGGAGCGGGGAGGCGCCGTCAATTGCCGCCGCCTCGCGAATATCGTCGGAAATGCCCTGCAATCCCGCGATATACAGGATCATGTACAAACCGAAATACTTCCAGGTAATGACGACGAATATCGCCGTAAAAACCGTTTCCGGACGCCCGAGGAACGCAAAGTCCGTTCCCTCGGGAAAGAAGGATGCAAAAACCGAATTGCCCAGACCGTACTGCGGGTGATAGATAAAGTTCCAGACCGTACCGGCAACGACTTCCGAAACGACATACGGAATGAAATAGATGGTCCGAAGCGCAACATTCACCCGTGTTTTGGAATAAATGTTGAGCGCAAGGAGAAGCGCTATAGGAAGCTCAATGACAAGCGAAAAGATAATGATTTTGACGTTGTTAAAAAACGCACTCCAGAATATCGGATCCGTCAGGATATCCTTAAAATTGCCAAGTGCAAGGAATTTTGTTTTGCGCCCCGCGTTGGGTCCCCAGAGCGGGCCCATTCCGTTCCATTTGAAAAGACTGTAAAAGGCAGCCCTGAAAACGGGAAACACGACAAAGAACGAAAAGAGGACGAGCGGCACTATCAGGAATGCCATGGCAATCAAAAAATTTTGCTTTTTATTAACTAGCATAGTTCCTTCCGTTACGTGAAAAAAGTAAAAAAAACCAGAACAGGTGAACTGTCCTGGTTTCAGTCAATCCAGTTCAAGGGCTTGTTTCAAAAGCTGCTTGCTTCTGAAACAAGCTTGCAGAAATTATTTGTTTGCTTCCCAGGACTTCTGGATCTTGTCGCAAGCCTGCTGCGGGGTCATCTTGCCATCATTGGCGATGATAGCTGCGGTAGCATCCTTGATATCCTCAGCGACAGCTGACGGAAGGAACTGATCATAGTACAGCTGATAGTACTTCGCATCGGCAACAGCCTTTACGACCTTCTTCGCATTGTCATCGATCAGGTCATCATAGC
>CAMNGY010000058.1 GCA_946538795.1 uncultured Treponema sp. | reverse complement strand
TACGGGCGTTTCAGGGGGTGTGTTACGGGCGTTTCAGGGGGTGTGTTACGGGCGTTTCAGGGGGTGTGTTACGGACGTTTCAGGGGGTGCGAACGGCCCCATCAACTTTCTCCTTGTCTTACGGGGAAAAATGCTGTACAATCTTCCTTATATCATATCTTAATAAGAAGAGAGGCACGTATGGGCTTAATTGCGGCGGCATTAGGAACGGTCAACGGGGTTTTGGCCGACCAGTGGAAGGAATACTTTTACTGCGAGTCAATCAGCAATGACCTCCTTATGGTCAAAGGCCAGAAGAAGACCGGCGGCAGGTCGTCCAACACCAAAGGGTCCGACAACGTAATCTCACAGGGATCCATCATAGCCGTGGCGGACGGACAGTGCATGATTATAGTAGAGAACGGCAAGGTCGCCGAGCTGTGCGCCGAACCGGGAGAATTCCGCTATGACTCCAAGCTGGAGCCGTCCATCTTCGCGGGCAACCTGGGAGAAGGCATCATCAACAGCTTCAAGGAGATGGGCAAGCGCTTCACCTTCGGCGGGGAGCCTGCGAAGGACCAGAGGGTCTACTACGTCAACACAAAGGAGATTACCGGCAACAAGTACGGCACGGCACAGCCCGTCCCCTTCACGGTCATTGACCAGAGGGCCAACCTGGAGATGCTGGTCAGGATAAAGTGCTTCGGCGAGTACAGCTTCAGGGTCACCGACCCCATCCGCTTCTACACGAACATCGCGAGCAACGTCAGCTCCGAGTATGCCAAGGAGCAGCTGGACAGCCAGATGCGGTCGGAGCTGCTCACGGCCCTGCAGCCAGCGTTCGCCGTCCTGTCCGAGAGCGGAATCCGCTACTCCGCCCTGCCCGGGCACACGCTGGAGCTTGCCGACGCGCTGAACCAGCAGCTGTCCGCAAAGTGGAAGAACCTGCGCGGAATGGAGATTGTCTCGTTCGGAATCTCTTCCATAAAAGCCGACGAGGAGGACGAGAAGAAGCTGCAGGATGCCCAGCTGAACGTCACCTACTCCTCCGACCCGAGGAAATTCCAGACGATGATGGGCATGGGAACCGTGGAGGCCATGAAAGCCGCCGCCAGCAACACGAACGGCGCGGCGATGGGCTTCATGGGCATGGGCATGGCGAACGGCATGGGCATGGGCGGCATGGGAGGCATGAACGCCTGGGCCCAGCAAGGCGGCCAGACAGCGGCCCCCGGCGGCTTCGCCCAGGGCGCAGGCCAGGGACAGAGCGCGGGGCAGGCTGCGGCAGGGGCCTGGAAGTGCCCCAAGTGCGGCTCAAGCGCGACCGGGAAATTCTGTCCCGACTGCGGCAGCCCCAAGCCGGCCGACACCGCCGGATGGACATGCTCCTGCGGCGCGGTCAACAAAGGCAAGTTCTGCCAGGAATGCGGGAAGCCCAAGCCCGCCGGCGCCCCCCTCTACAAGTGCGACAAGTGCGGCTGGGAGCCTGCCGATCCCCACAATCCTCCCAAGTTCTGCCCGGAATGCGGTGATCCCTTCGACACGGGCGACATCGTAGGCTGATTCCGGGACAGCGGCAAAGCCATGCCTTTCAACTCCGTCCAGTTCCTTGTCTTCTTTCCCGTGGTATGCGCGTTCTACGCGCTGCTCACGGCGAAGGCAAGGAGCACCAGGCCGGCGCAGCTCCTCCTGCTCGCGGCCAGCCTGTATTTCTACGCCTGCTGGAAAGCGGCATACCTGGTCCTCATCCTCGCCTCGGTCACCATAACCTGGCTTTCCGGCCTGGGCATGGAGAAGTTCCCGGGGAGAAAGAAGCTTGTCCTCGCTCTGTCGCTCGTCCTGAACCTGGCCATCCTCTTCTTCTTCAAATACTACAACTGGCTTGCCGCCACCGCATCGCTGCCCCTCCTGAGCATCGCGCTGCCGGTTGGCATATCCTTCTACACCTTCCAGGCCATAGGCTACTCGGTCGACGTGTACCGGGGCACGCTCAGGGCCGAGCGTGACTTCATCACTTACGCCCTGTTCGTCACCTTCTTCCCCCAGCTTGTGGCCGGACCTATAGAGCGGGCCGAAAACCTCCTGCCCCAGCTCAGGCTCAGAAGCTCGTTCGACTACAAGCGGATAACAGACGGGCTTAAGCTCATGGCATGGGGCCTTTTCCTCAAGGTTGTCATAGCGGACCGCATGGCCGTCTACGTCAACTCCGTGTACCGGTCAGTCGACGATTCCTACGGGACGGCCCTCCTCCTCGCGACAATCTGCTTCGCCGTGCAGGTCTACGCGGACTTCGCGGGCTACTCCGACATTGCCATAGGAGCATCCCAGGTGCTGGGCTTCAGGCTCATGAAGAACTTTGACCACCCCTACTTCTCCGCATCCGTGCCTGAGTTCTGGAGAAGATGGCACATAAGCCTGGGCTCATGGTTCCGCGACTACCTGTACTACCCGGTAGGGTTCGCCTCATGGAACAAGAAGCTCTGCGCGCCTTTCTGCGGGAAAAGCCGCAAAAAGCTCTCCAAGACAACCGGCATGGTCGCGCTGGCATGCGTCTGGCTGGCTACCGGCCTCTGGCACGGCGCCGCCTGGCACTTCGTCGCATGGGGAGCGCTGCACGGCTTTTTCATACTGATGTCAATCTCCACGGAAAAAGCCCGCTCGGCGCTTCGGGAAAAACTGGGGCTTGAGAAGGACGGCCATGTCATCCGTCCCTGGCACTGCATACAAATCCTGATCACGTTCGCCATGGTCAACGCAGGTTACGTTTTCTTCAGGGCACGGGGCATAGGGCAGGCCTTCAGGATATTCAGGAAATTCCTTGCCATACCGTCGGAGCTTGCGGCAGCGGAGCAGGCCCTGTACACGACGGGCGATCCCGGCCACATGCTTTCGGTGCTGATGATAAGCCGGAAGGTCACCGGGGTCGGGCTGGATTTCATGCTGGTCAACCTGCTCCTGTGCCTCGTCCTTTTTCTGTCCTCGTTCATCGCCCGTCACCGGGACGGAAGGGAAATAGTGGGCGAGCTGCCGCCCGTCATCCGCTGGACGCTCTACCTGGCCCTCATGTTCGGGACGCTGGTGTTCAGGTCCCTGCTTGAGACGGAGTTCCTGTACTTCCAGTTCTGAGCAGCCGCGGGCCGACCTAAGGAATAGAAACAGAATAATAGAATATGAGAAAAGACGTAAAAAAACTGACCTGCCGCATACTCTTCGTCCTGGGAGCGTTTTTCCTGTTCTGGCTGCATTTCGCCCTCAAGGACCCTTTGAGCTATGTTGACCAGGATGCGGCCTACTGCATCCGCATGAGGAATTTCGCCGGCACAAGGCACAGCCCTTCCTGCGACGTGCTCATACTGGGGGACTCACTTTCTTCCTGCGCCTTCCTGCCGGGCTACCTGCCGGGAAGCGTCGCCAGCGTCTGCCTGGGCGGCGCGACCCCCATACCGGAGTATTATATACTCAGGCGCTACCTGCAGAACAACGAGCCGCCCAAGGTATGCTACCTGAGCTTCGCCGACCAGAGCCTGAGCTACTGCGACACTTTCCTTACGACGGCGACCGCGCGCCTGTTCACCTTTCAGGAAGTCCGCGAGATTACGGCCGAAGGAAAGAAGCACGGGCAGAAATTCACAGCGTCACCGGCATACCCTGCCTGGGAATTCTACTGCCTTTCACCCAGGATATACCAGCTGTCGCTCATGCGCGGCTTCCTCGCCAACCGGAAGGAAAGCAACATGAGCTGCCTGCACCATGCGGACATCCACGGAGGAGCCTACCTCCAGCCGGCGACGCTTCCGTTCGGAACAGGAGAGCAATGCAAGGACCATTTCTACGTCGCGCCCGTGGTTGACAGCTATTACCGCAAGACGATAGAGCTGTGCCTCTCCAAAGGAATTCAGGTGAAAATAGTCAAGCTCCCCTCGAACCCGTCCGTGAGCCATACGGAAAAATACAAACGGGAGCTGTCCGAATACTACGGGAAGCTCAAGGCCAGATATCCCGGAATCACGGTGGACTGGTTCGAATACGGGCTGGACGAGGACTGCTTCGTGGACAACATAGGGCACATGAACCTTAAGGGGGGCTGCCTGTTCAGCAGGATGCTGGCCCGGCGTTACCCCGGCGACTTTGACGCGGGCATAGCCCTGACGGACAATCTGGCCGAAGGCCTGGAAGAATACAGGCAGGCCGGCTTTGACCCCGATCAGGCCGTGCCTTCCGCCATCCTGACGAACATACTGGAGCAATAAAAAGTGCAGTTCAATTCCGTCCGTTTCCTGATTTTCTTTGCAGCAGTATTCCTGTGCTACGCCCTCCTTTCGGACAAGGCAAAAAAAGACAGGTACGCCAAGTGCCTCCTGCTCGCGGCCAGCCTGTATTTCTACGCCTGCTGGAAAGCGGCGTACCTGTTCCTCATCCTCGCCTCGGTCACCATAACCTGGCTTTCCGGCCTGGGCATGGAGAAGTTCCCGGGGAGAAAGAAGCTTGTCCTCGCTCTGTCGCTCGTCCTGAACCTGGCCATCCTCTTCTTCTTCAAATACTACAACTGGCTTGCCGCCACCGCATCGCTGCCCCTCCTGAGCATCGCGCTGCCGGTTGGCATATCCTTCTACACCTTCCAGGCCATAGGCTACTCGGTCGACGTGTACCGGGGCACGCTCAGGGCCGAGCGTGACTTCATCACGTACGCCCTGTTCGTCACCTTCTTCCCCCAGCTGGTGGCCGGGCCCATAGAGCGGGCAGGGAACCTCCTGCCCCAGCTCAAAGCCAGATACGACTCGGACGACTACTCGGGAATAACCGACGGGCTTAAGCTCATGGCATGGGGCCTTTTCCTCAAGGTTGTCATAGCTGACCGCATGGCCGTCTACGTCAACTCCGTGTACCGCTATATAGACGGCTCCTACGGGACGGCCCTCCTCCTCGCGACGGTCTGCTTCGCCGTGCAAGTCTACGCGGACTTCGCGGGCTACTCCGACATTGCCATAGGGGCCGCCCAGGTGCTGGGCTTCAGGCTCATGAAGAACTTTGACCACCCCTACTTCTCCGCATCCGTGCCTGAGTTCTGGAGAAGATGGCACATAAGCCTGTCCGGCTGGCTGCGCGACTACGTATACATACCCCTCGGAGGCAGCAGGGTTTCCAAGCCCCGCCACTGGCTGAACCTGATGGCGACATTCATCATAAGCGGAATCTGGCACGGTGCCGCCTGGCATTTCGTCGCATGGGGCATGCTGCACGGAGCCTGCATGGTCGCAAGCAACATGACAGCCCCCCTCAGGAAAAAGATCCGCCTCGCGCTGGGACTTGACGACGAGCAGGGGACACGGCCCTTCTGGAAACCCGTGCAGGTGCTCATCACCTTCACCCTCGTCTGCGCAGGATGGGTCTTTTTCAGGGCGAGCGGGCTGGGACAGGCCCTGAAGGTGTTCAGGAAATTCCTTGCCATCCCGTCGGAGCTTGCCATGGCGGAAGAGGCCCTGTACACGGCGGGCGACACAGGTCCCTTCCTTGCCGTGCTGATGATGAACAAGAAGGTCACGGGGGTCGGGGTAGATTTCATGCTGGTCAACCTGCTCCTGTGCCTCGTCCTGTTCATGGCCTCGCTCATCACGAGGCACACGGACGGGAGGAAGCTGCTTTCGGCCATGCCCGCAGTCATCCGCTGGCCCCTCTACTGGGCGCTCGTGGCCGTGATACTGATTTTCAGGTCGCTGGTCGAAACCGAATTCCTGTATTTCCAATTCTAGTTCGCTCAGGAGTGCTTCACACATGCAAAAGAAAACCGCAAGAAAACTGGCGTCCCGCATCATTCTGGCCCTCCTTCCCCTCGTCCTGCTCTGGCTTTTTTTGGCGGCAACCCCTCCCCTCTCTTACGCTGATCAGGACGCCGCCGACTACATCTGGACGCGCAGGTTCGCGGACACAGGCCACGGTACGGTATATGACGCCATATTCATAGGGGACTCGCTGGCAAACACCTTCTACGTCCCCAACTTCCTGCCCGGACGGACGGCAAACCTTTCGGTTATGGGGGCAAGCCCCGCACATGCCTACCATATATTGAGGCGCTTCCTGGAAAACAACGCCGCCCCCGGAACCTGCTACGTCAGCTTCTCAGACCACCTGCTGGACACGGACAGGGACTTCCTGTCGCCCGCATCCGCAAAGCTCTTCTCCTTCTCCGAGGCCAGGAACATCATGGCGGAAGGAAGGAAATACGGTCGCAAGTTCAAGGCTGTCCCCGATTACCCCGCCTGGGAATTCTATTTTTTCTCGCCCCGCGTGTACCAGCTGTCGCTCGTGCGCGGGCTGCTTTCCGACAGGGGGAAAAGCAACCGGGCACGAATGCGCCATGCGGACATCCATGCGGGCGCCTACATGCAGCCGGTGACGGCATCGTTCGGGGACGGCGAGAGCATCAGGGACGGCTTTTCCGTGGCCCCGCTCAACGACTCCTATTACCGGAAGATGATAGAGCTGTGCATGTCCAAAGGAATCCAAGTAAAGCTGGTCAAGCTTCCCTCCCACCCGGCCGTAGCCCATACGGACAACTACAGGAAGGATTTCGCAGGATACTACGGGAAGCTCAAGGCCGACTACCCGGAAATCGCGGTGGACTGGTTCGAATACGGGCTGGACGAGGACTGCTTCGTGGACACAATAGGACACGTGAACCTCACCGGGGCCTATACCTTCTGCGGCATGCTCGCCCGTTTTTATCCCGGTGACTTTGACAGCGGCATCCCTCTGACGGACGAGCTTCGGGCAGGGCTGGAAGAATACAGGCAGGCGGGATTCTCACCTGACCAGGCGGCAAAAAAAACGGCCGGGAGCCTTGCGGACAGCTTTGACAATTGACAGCATACAACATTAGGAATACAATTTGCTTCGAGGTAAAACAATGGACAAGGATTTTGAGGTTCTAGACAAGGTTGTTGGCCGCGTGCCGGATTTTCCCAAGCACGGGGTTCTCTTTTATGACATAACGGGCGTCCTCCGCCATCCAGACGCGTTCAAATACTGCATTGACCGCATGGTGGAGATTTACAAGGACAAGAAGATCGATGCGGTGGCCGGCATAGAGTCGCGCGGCTTCATATTCGCGGCACCCTTCGCGGAGCGGGCCGGCATTCCCCTCATCCTCATACGCAAGGCTGGGAAGCTTCCCGGCAAGACCTACAACTGCAAGTACAGCCTGGAGTATGCCCAGGCCGAGATTGAGGTTCACGTCACGGACATCCAGAAAGGACAGAGGATACTGCTCGTCGATGACCTCATCGCGACGGGCGGAACCCTCCGGGCGGCGAACAACCTCATCGAGCAGGGCGGTGCGACCGTCACCGACGTGTTCGGCGTGATAGGCCTCCCCTTCCTGGGTTATGAGAAGGTGCTGGCCCCAATAAAGGCGACGACGCTGATAAACTACAATTCGGAATCCAAGTAGAAGGCTTTTTGACGGGAGAAGCTGCGGCGGCCGGTTTGCCTGCCGTACGGCAGCGGCTTTTCCCGCCTTTTACTCCCGGGCCGACTTCAGGAACGGCTCACAGACAGCCTCTCATACAGCTTGAGC
>CAMNGY010000057.1 GCA_946538795.1 uncultured Treponema sp. | reverse complement strand
GCTCCGATTCAGCCTTCTGGCTCAAATAGCAGGTCCGCCTTCCGGACGGCTTGTCCTGTCCGGCCAGCTGTATGGAATAATCAGGCGAATAGTCCTTTATCTTGCTTGTCCAAGATGCCCAGCCCCAGACGGCTACCGTCGTGCAAAGGAAAATATCGTCCGGGAAAGCCGACTCCCCCTCCCTGTTGAACGAGCACACGGCACCGACCCTCGGGTCATCCCTGTACAGTTCCAGCATCCTCTCGCAATACGGGAAAAAAGAAGGCTCCGGAAGGATGTCGTCCTCCAGCACGATCCCGGCCTCAACATTGGAAAAGAACCACTTGATGGCTCCGGAAACCCCGTATTTGCAGCCAAGGTTCTCATCGCGGAAAAGGGTGTGGACATTGCAGGGCCAGTCTATATGCGAGAGAACATAGCTGCGCACAGTCTCGCAGGCCTCCTTCTCTCCTTCCCTCCCTGTCCTGGGCCCGTCTGCGGCGATATATAGCTCTTCCGGTTTTTGGGCAGCTATCCGGGGGAAAGACTGCTCCACCGTCTGAAGCCGGTTGAAAACGATATACAGTATAGGTGTCCTCAAAGGCATGGCAAGTATATAATAACCGAATTTACTTTGTTGACACAAGTCCCTTTTGCAAACATAATGAAGGCAAATTGCTTTGGGAGGCAATACAATGAACATAGTGCCGTTGGTTTTCCAGCTGGGCGGCAGCCTGGGCTTCCTGCTCTTCGGAATGAAGATGATGAGCGAAGGCATCCAGAAAAGCGCGGGCAACAGCCTCAAGAAGGCACTGGACCTTATGACGAGCAACCGGTTCCTGGCCCTCTTAACCGGAATGCTCATAACTATGATAATCCAGTCATCTGGCGCCACCACGGTCATGGTCGTGACATTCGTAAACGCCAGCCTCCTGACGCTGGAGCAGTCGGTGGGAGTCATTTTCGGGGCGAACATAGGAACGACCATAACGGCCTGGATTGTCTCGCTGTTCGGTTTCAGCTTCGACATCTCCAGCTTCGCAATCCCCATATTCGGACTGGGCTTCCTGCTTTTCAGCCTGAAGAAGCTCAGGCAGGAGAACCTGGGAGAAGCCCTGATGGGCTTCGCCATGCTCTTCATGGGACTGGATATGCTGTCAAGCGCCATTTCACCTGACAGCGGCAACCTGAACTTCATTTCCGCCCTGGACGACTGGGGCCCCATATCCATATTGATAGGAGTTATCATAGGCGTGCTCATAACGGCCCTGCTGCACTCCTCCTCGGCTGCTACGGCAATCATCATAACGCTGGCCTACAACCGGCTGGTCAGCTGGGAATTCTCCGCTTCCGTCGTCATAGGCAGCGAGATAGGATCCACCATTGACGCAGTTCTTGCGGCATGGGGCAGCAGGGAGAACGCGAAGCGGGCGGCTTTCATACATGTCGCCTTCAACGTCATAATGGCCTTCTTCGCCATAGTATTCTTCGTTCCCCTCCTGCGCTTCATAGACTTCCTTGTCCCCGGGGCGGTCCAGCAAAACGAAAACATAAGCTACCACATAGCGGCCCTGCACACCCTGCTCAAGACAATGGCCGCACTCGTATTCCTGCCGTTCACGGTCCAGTTCGCGGCGCTCGCGAACAAAGTCATAAAGACAAAAGAAGACGACTCAAAGGATGTCTACAAGCTGGAATTCAGCGAGACCGGAGGAAGGGAGAACGTCGTCGCCTACATCGTGCAGGCCGAGAACGAGATTTTCAAGATGGCGGACAACGTGGCCCAGATGTTCCGTTGCGTCCAGGTAGGCTTCAGCGACAGGTCCGACACGTTCGTAAGCAACTATTACGATATGCTGGCCCAGAAAGAGGATTACGTTGACCAGATGGAGGAGGCCCTGACCAAGTACCTGGTCTCATGCTCCAAGCTGCCGCTCACGGAAAAGCAGGCGGCCGATGTCACCCGCATGATGCAGATAGTCGAGGACATAGAGAGCATGAGCGACGAGTGCTTCAGCATAGGAATCATGCTCAAGAAGAGCGTTGACAAGAACATGCAGTTCTCCAAAGAAGACCTGGAGAAGCTGCGCCCCTACCTTTCGCTCGCAGGAAAAGCGTTCGACATAGTGCATGAGAACCTTGACTCCAGCTGGACGGCAGAGGAGCTTGCGAACGCGGAGGAAATAGAAAAGCAGATAGACGCCCAGCACAAGGCCCTCAAGAAAATAGCCCGCAAGAGGCTGGAAGGCGGCGCGGAAGTCAAGACGGAGCTTATGTACATAGACCTGGTGCGCCAGATAGAGAAATTCGGCGACCATGCGTACAGGATTTCTTCCGCGCTCGGGCAATCCGTAAAACAGCCGGCTTAAGGCCGCTCACGCCGCCAAACCATGCGAACGGGCAGAGTCTGGCGGTGTCAGGCCCAAGGCCTAAAAGACTGCCCCGGCGCGCCGGCAAACCAAATCATATACGCCGGCCGTCCGTGCGGCGGCTTGCGACCAGGAAAAGTCCTTCAGCCGCTCCCTGCCTTTTTCCACCAGGGATGCCCGCAAAGCCATGTCCTCATACAGGGCATTCACGGCGCTGACCAGCTGTCCCTTGTCCTTGGGACCGAAATAAAGGGCAGCATCCCCGGCTATTTCCCTGAAGCAGGAAGCATCTGCCAGAATCACCGGACATCCGGCCTCGAAGGCTTCCAGGACGGGCATCCCGAAGCCTTCGTAATACGACGGGAATACGAATGCAAATGCATTATGATAGAGCGAGCGCATCTCGGAATCCCCCCGGTAGAACACATGCAAGACCTGCTCCTTAAGCCCCAGGCCCTCTATCAGGGACTCCTCAAATTCAGAAAAGCCGGAGGACGTACAAAGAAGCTTTACGTCCGGATGCCCCTTCAGCCAGTCGGAAAGCGCGATGAGCATGAAGTAAAAATTCTTGTAATTGATCCTGGTCCCCGTGAACAGGATATATTTGCCATACCGGTCAGGTCCGGGAGAGCCTTCTCCTGTATCACGCGACACGGAATGATAGATTACGGTTATCTTTTCTTCCGGGACAGAAAAAAAGTCCATGACGTCCCTTTTCGTATGTTCCGATATCGCGATTATATGGGATGCGCGCATGACAAGCGTGCGCTTGTCCTTCACAAGCTTTGCGTCGCAAAGCATCTCGGGGAATTTCTCATGGATCATGTCATGAATCGTAAGGACGAACGGCTTTTTCCCTATGTAGTCCAAAAAATACGGATCATAATACGTCGGATGGAACACATCGAAATCCTGCCGCTTCAAGGCATCTATATCATGGCTCCTGTTGCTCGTAAAATTGCGGTAGAGAACTGCGTTTCTCAGCCTGTGCAGCCTTCTTTTGCCACGGAAAGTCAAGCCGGGAAGAAAACGGTCGTACTTTTCCATAAGGGGATTATCCTTCAGCTCTGCCAGAGAGGATTCATTCAAATATACATTCCTTGAGTAGGCTGCAGGCAGCTCATAAAAACATGATTCCGGCAGATTCCGGATTATTTCCGTAAAATACCGCGAAATCCCGCCCACAAGCTGCATGTCAAAAGCCTGGCAATCATACAGAATTCTCATTCCAATCTCCAATCCCGTAATCCGGCCCCAATGCCGCGAACCGTCAGGCAACATGGCGCACAGGAAAGCTTGCTTACGGGAATTATCCTGCGATTCCCTAGACTAGCACGGACGTAGCGGATTTTCAAGTTCCAGATACGGTAACAAAACGCTTAAGGACAAGCCCCTTTCACAAACAAAGCTTTTGCATTATGATAGCCCCACTATGAACGAGCATCTTTCAGGACAGACAGCGCAAGAACTGGATTTTTACCGTATACGCGCGCAGGTAGCCCTCTTCGCGGCAAGCGAGGAGGGAAAGGAACTTCTGTCGCAGAGGGAACCCAGCTCCGACATGGAAAATATGGAACGCCTGAAGGGACTCGGCAAGGAATGGGCAGTTTTCCTCAGCTCGGCCCGTCCAGCCCCACTATCCGCATGGCCTCCTGTCAAGGACTCGTTCAAGCTTCTTGCCGTGGAGGGAGCACAGCTGTCACAAAGCCAGCTTTTCGCGCTGGGCCTGATGTGCCGGTCGGCAGGCAAGCTGTGTGAGGCCATAAGAGGGGCTGCATCATCGCTTCCTATAAGAATGCTGGAAAAGCAGGCCTCATCAATCCCGGACCTTTCCAAGGCCGAAACGGAAATCTTCTCCGTACTGGACAAGGACGGGGAAGTGAAGGACCTCCCCGCGCTCAGGGCCATACGGAACAGAATACGGGAGCTTCAGAAAGAAGCGGAAGGCGCCATAAGGAAATACACTGCTGACAACACGCAAAAACCCTTCCTGCAGTCAAATGTCCCCGTAATGCGTGGCGACAGGCAGCTTCTGGCCGTCCGCGCGGACAGGAGGGGCACGGTTTCCGGGATAGTCCACGAGGTGAGCGCGTCAGGACAGACACTGTACATTGAGCCAGAGGAAGCTGTCAGGGCAAACAACGAGCTGGTCCAGGAAGAAGCCCGTCTTGTAAGCGAGATAAAGAAAATTCTCCAGGACCTTACAGAAAAGCTTTCCATTTATAAAGACGAAATCATACAAGCCCACGAACAGATGCTCCTGTTGGACACGACTCTCGCAGCAGCCCGGTACATGGTGTCGGTCAGCGGAACTTTCGCGGCTTCCTGTGACAGGGAGGAGAGCAGCCCCGTCATAAAGGCTGCCCGGCACCCCCTGCTGGGCAACAAGGCAGTTCCGGTGGACATAGCCTTCATTCCGGGCAAGGACATACTCATAATCACCGGCCCGAACACGGGAGGCAAGACTGTCACGCTCAAGACCGTCGCCCTTTTCATACTGATGAACCAGGCTGCTTTCCCCGTCCCTGCCGACGAGGGAACACGGCTTCCTGTATTCAGCTCGGTTTTTGCTGACATAGGGGATGAGCAGTCCATAGACGAGTCGCTGAGCACCTTCTCAAGCCACATGAAGAAGATGGCGGAAATAGTAAGCTATGCGGGCCATGACAGCCTGGTGCTGCTGGACGAGCTTGCCACCGGGACCGATCCGCAGGAAGGAGGGGCCATAGCGATGGCTGTCCTGGACAAGCTGATTGAAAAGAAATCCTTCGTCCTGGTGACAACCCACCACGGAATCCTCAAGAACTATGGGTACACGAACCCAAGATGCGTAAACGCATCGGTGGAATTCGATCCGGGAACGCTCAGCCCGACATACCGCCTGGTCATGGGAGTTCCGGGCGAAAGCCACGCCCTGGACATAGCCAGAAGGTCAGGCCTGCCGGAGGAAATCGTAAAGAAAGCAGAGGAATACATAGCCGGAGACAAAGCAGATGTATCGGCCCTGATCAAGGGCCTTACCGAAAAACACGCCGAGATAGACTCCATGCTGCGGGAAGAGCGCATACGGAATGCAGAGCTTGCGGAGAAGACCATAAAGCTCAACGCCCGGTCTCTTGACATACGAAAGAAAGAGCTTGAGATAAGCGAGCAGAACGTCGCGCAGGAAAGCAGCTTCCTGGTACAGACGCGCAGCCGGCTTGAGAACTTAGTACGGGAGCTGCGTGAGGGGGAGATTACCCGCGAAAAGACGCTCAAGGTCCGCTCATTCATCGACGGTTTTGAGAAGGACATAGACGAAAGGAACTCACAGCTGGAGGAAGAACGGCTCCGGATAGAAGAAGAGGAAGAAAAACAGGAAGAGGAGCTGCGCCTGATTACCGAAAACGGCATGAGGCTTTCCAAGGCACGTGAAGGAGCGCATTCGGCCGGAAGCAAGAAAAAAGGGCGGAAGAGGCTTTCTGCAGCAGAAGCTTTTGCGTTGGCAAGCGCCCCAGAAAAAAAAGAGGAGGAGGACAAGGCCACTCACAAAGCAAAGCCTGCTGCCAGGCATGAGGACCTTGTATTCGCGCCCGGCAAAGAAGTCCTTGCAGGTCCCAAAAAGATCCGGGGGACACTCCTTGCCGACAACAAGGACGGTACATGGAGCGTCCAGCTTGGTTCCATGAAGATGAGATTCCCCAAAAAACAACTGTACATCCTGCCCTCAAAAAACAGCGGGACGAGCCCCAGCGTTGAGATAGAAGCAGCTTCCGTAACAGGAGTGGATGACGAAAAGCCAAAATTTGAGCTACGGCTTCTAGGAATGAGAAGCGAGGAGGCGATGAAAGCCCTGGAAAGGCAGATAGACCTCTGCATCATGCACAACTTCAAGAATTTCTCGGTAATACATGGCAAAGGGTCAGGCATACTGCAGCAGGCCGTCCACGACTACCTGTCCCATTATCCAGGAATCAAGGACTTCCGCTTCGCGAACCCGGAGGACGGCGGAACAGGAAAGACCTACGTGTCCCTTTTGTAGACAGAGGAGTAGAAAAGCCTCGAGGCGGAGAAAGCCTCAGAGACAGCGCCGGAAAGCACCGCCTGAGTCATGATCAATCTGCATGAGGTTGCGGGCCAGCTGATCCAGAGCGGCCTGAGGCCCTTGGTTGAACACGGAAACATTATCGGCGCTCAGACGCAGCTGCTCAAGGATTCGCCGGGAGCATTCGACCCCTTCTGCGCTGGCAAGGAAAGGCTCCTGCGCCTTCAGGATTCCCCGGAGAAAAACCGTGAAAAGGACGCGGGGCCTGAAAGCCCCGCAAGAGGCCATGACTGCCGCCGAATCAGGAAAATGCCCCGTGGCTATCTCAGCAAAATATGAGCCGGCGACGGCCGTCACGTGCTCAGGCTTGATGTCCAGATAGGACAGGAGGAAGTCATTTACCCCTTCTGGTTTCAGGGCATTTGCAGCGGGAGGATTGTAGTGGAAAATCCTGCTTAT
This sequence comes from uncultured Treponema sp., assembly GCA_946538795.1. Taxonomy (GTDB): domain Bacteria; phylum Spirochaetota; class Spirochaetia; order Treponematales; family Treponemataceae; genus Treponema_D. The sequence goes on along the minus strand of CAMNGY010000057.1, from coordinate 793 downwards.
AACCGTATCCTGCTGCTCCCTGCTCCGCTCAAAGAAGCTGTAGGTCCTGACCCTGCTCAATATGGTGGGGAGCATCGCGCTCCGCCTCTTTGTCGTCAGGATGAACAGCAGATCTGCCGGAGGCTCCTCAAGGATTTTGAGCAGGGCATTCCTCGCGCTGTCGGCCATGCTGTCCGCATTCTCCAGAATCATGACCTTCCTTCCGTCTCCGCCTTTCAGGTGCGCCCAGGACGATATGTTCCTTATTTGTGAAACCGGTATGGAATCGTACAAGAAAGACGACTCCAGTTTTTCGGCGTCCTTCTCAACCGAATCAAGTACTTTCTGCAACTCGTCAGGATCGGGAACCGTCCTGCCAGGCGTCAGGCACTCAAGAGACTCGTTTATGGACTGCAGCAGGGGCGCAAATTTTCCAGCCTTGTCATCCCCTTCCCAAAGTATTGGACTAAAACGCAGGGTAAGCTTGCGCACGGCGCGCAAATACAGGCAACGGGCCGCCTCCAGATGGGATGAATTCATCGCGTTCTGCGAAAGGAGGGTCGCCTTCGCCGCCCTTATCTCAAGGGTCCTGTCACCCGGTCCCGCAAGAAGCATGTTCTGACTGACCAGAACCTTGTGCTGGCGGCAGGACGGACAGTCGCAGCTCCACAGCCCCTTTGTGCCGGAAGCCCTGCAGGAAAGCACACGGGCTGTCTCCAACGCGGCAGAAAGCTTGCCCGAAGATGCAGGACCTGAGAAGAGAATGGAAGGCGGAAGCCCTTCGTTTCCAATATCCCGCGCAAGGAGACCGGCC
>CAMNGY010000056.1 GCA_946538795.1 uncultured Treponema sp. | reverse complement strand
ATTCCCCCGCGCAAGGAGATACGGAACGGCGCGGCGCTGGAAAGCCCCCACATCATGCTGCTGGCAAACGACCCCTCGCACTCGCTCGTCGAAGGCACGGGGGAGCTGGCGAAGAAGGAGACGCTTGCCCGTGGTGGCAAACCCCTCTACGACGGCGACCTGATGCTTGCCTCCGGCCACATCACTGGCTGGGCGGTCAGGGGCGGGGACGGCAAAAACGATGCTGACAAAGCAGGAAGCGCCCTGGCCCATGTACGCGAAGCCCTTGCCCGGCTTGCTCAAGCGGGCCGGGCGGACGACGGCAGCGTATTCCTCTTCGCGGTGGGCGACGGCAACCACTCGCTTGCGACGGCGAAGGCGGTCTGGGACGAGTACAAGGCGAAAGCGGCCCTGAGCGATGAGGAAGCAAAGAACTGCCCCGTGCGCTACGCACTCGTGGAAATCGTGAACATCTACGACACAGGGCTTACATTCGAGCCTATTCACCGGGTCATCCTTGGTGACGACGTGAATCCCGAGGGTATCATCGCATCGCTGGAAAAAGCCCTGGGCAGCCAGGACACGGGCAGTCAAGGCGGCAGAAATACGCGGCGACTGGAAGCAGGAAGCCCTGCCGAACTTGAGGCGGCTGTAAAGGCTTCCAAGGCATCCTTCGGCTTCGTCTACATAGGCAAGGACGGCAGGCAGCGGTTCACGCTTCTTGAGACTGGCATAACGGAGCTTGCGGTCAGCCGCCTGCAGCCCGCGCTGGACGACTACCTTGCCGGGAAGGACGGCCTGGAGCTGGACTACATACACGGCGCGGACGAAGTCTTCCGCCTGGGCGGTGAGCCGGGTGCGGTCGCAATCCTTCTGCCACCGATTGCAAAGGACTCATTCTTCGCGACGATAAGCGGACGCGGTCCCCTGCCTCGCAAGAGCTTCTCCATGGGAGAAGCGAGCGAAAAACGCTTCTACCTGGAATGCCGCAAGCTGTTTGACCGTGCGGCGTTTACTGAAAACAAGAATTAGAAAGGGCATCTCTTTCCAAGTACGCCCCCACACACAAGACACAAAAAAACACCCCGGAAAGGCATACCGCCCGTCCGGGGTGCTCTGTCAAGGCTCACCTTTTATATCATCGGCAAGCCTTCTTCACAGTTTCGCTTTTTCTGCGGATTTTCAAAAATCACACAAGGCCCTGAGCGACCATAGCCTGGGCGACCTTGACGAATCCCGCGATGTTGGCACCGGCAACGTAGTCGCCCTCGGTGGCATACTTCTTGGCGGTCTCCCACGCGTTGTCGTGGATGTTCGTCATGATGTCCTTGAGCTTCTTGTCAACTTCCTCGAAGCTCCATGACAGGCGCTCGGAGTTCTGGCTCATCTCAAGGCCGGAGACGGCGACACCACCGGCGTTGCTCGCCTTGCCCGGGGCAAAGACGACCTTGTTCTGCTGGAAGTATTCGATGGCCTCGGCACGGGTGGGCATGTTGGCTCCCTCGGCGACAAGCTTGATTCCGTTGGCGACCAGCTTCTTGGCATCGTCCAGGTAAATCTCGTCCTGGGTGGCGCAGGGGAAGGCGAGGTCGGCCTTCACGCCCCAGGGCTTCTCGCCCTTGAAGAACTTGGCCTTGGGGAACTTCTTGACGTACTCGTCAACCTTCTTGTGCTCGGCGCGGAAGGCCTTGACGAACTCAAGCTTCTCCTGGGTGATTCCCTCCTCGTCCAGGATGTATCCGGAGGAGTCGGAAAGCGTTATCGGAGTTCCGCCCAGCTGTATGATTTTCTCAGCCGCATACTGGGCGACGTTTCCGTCACCGGAGATGAGGCACTTCTTTCCCTTAAAATCCGTTCCCATCTTCCCCAGCATGCACTCGGCGAAGTAGATAAGTCCGTAGCCAGTCGCCTCGGTGCGGGCGAGGGAGCCGCCGAAGGCAAGTCCCTTTCCGGTCAAAACGCCCGTGTACTCGTCGCGGATCCTCTTGTACTGTCCGAACATGAAGGCGACCTCGCGTCCGCCGACGCCCTTGTCACCGGCGGGAACGTCAGTGTCGGGTCCAATGTGCCTGTAAAGCTCGGTCATGAATGACTGGCAGAACCTCATGACTTCGGCATCGCTCTTTCCGTGCGCGTCGAAGTCGGAGCCTCCCTTGCCGCCTCCCATCGGGAGCGTCGTGAGGGAGTTCTTGAGCGTCTGCTCAAGGCCAAGGAACTTGAGCACGTCGAGGTTCACCTCGGGGCTGAAGCGCAGCCCGCCCTTGTAGGGTCCGATCGCGCTGTTGAACTGTACGCGGAAGCCGCGGTTGACGTGGCTCTTGCCCTGGTCGTCGGTCCACGGAACGCGGAACATTATGACCCGCTCCGGCTCTACGAAGCGCTCGAGCACCGCATACTTCTCAAGGTCAGGCATCTTGTCCACGACCGGGCCGATCGTCTCAAGGATGAGGCCGGCAGCCTGAAGGAAGTGGTCCTGATCGGCATAGCGCGTGCTGATGTCGTCCCAAACGCGCTTGCAGTAAGCGTTCTTGATGTTATATTCCATATTGATACCCCTTTGCCGCGAGTTTGAACGGCAACTGTTTCTATACTAGTGTATTTATATAGATTTGTAAATCGTTTTATGAATAATTATGCAGAATTCCGGCATTTTTTATGCAGGGCAGGCAGGACCACGGACAGGCGGACGAACAGCAGGTGCAGCAGGCGGCAGACCAGCGGCGCGACGCACACTATATAGAAAACAAAGGCGAAGCGGCTGACGATGACCGTCCCCCTCCGGCCAAAGAAGCATGCCGCCAGCGGCGCGGAACGGCTGTTGACCCAGAGCAGGCCCGGTGCAAGCAGACCGAAGCGGGCCAGTTTCTCAGGAACGGAACAGTCCGTCGAAAACCTGATCAGCCTGCGTTCGATGAACCAGCCTATGAAAAGCCCCGCAAGCTCCCCCACCTGCTTCAGGCTGGACAGCTGCATGGCAAGCGGATCCACCAGAACCCGGCCGTCCACATAGTCAACCGGATAGGGCTTGGCCACGAAATAAGCAAGCGTGACGGCACAGCAGGCAAGCGCGGCCACAAGCACCAGGATGTCCCTGTGCCAGCCGGATGCAGAGCCTTCCCCTTCCGTCCAAGAAAGGAAAATTCCGGAAAGCCATACAGCCAGCACTCCGACGGCGGCCCCGACCAGCACGTCCTGGGGGGTATGCACGCCCAGAAAATTCCTGGAGAACATCACGAGCGCGACGAACAGCCACAGGACCGCCGTGACAAGCCCGAAAAACGAGCGACGGAAGACCCAGCCCGCCGAACCGAACAAGCCCATGCCGGACGAGGAATGCCCGCTGGGGAAGGAGTAGCCGCCCGCCCCGCCCAAGGCCGCCGGGGAAGGAATCACGCGGGGATCACGTATCCAGGGACGGTAGCAGCAGACAGTAAGCTTCAGGACGGCGTTGATGAACCTGGCACCCACATAGGAGAAGATTATCACCTGCCCCTTCCTCTTGTCCAGGCACCAGTAGAGCAGGCAGGGGATGAAGAGGACGGCGTAGACGCTCAGGTCCCAGACGGAAACGGCATTGAAAAAACGTTCCCAGAACGGAGGAAGCGAGGCACGGAACTTTTGCAGGGCCAGGAGGAAGGTGATGTCCACTTGCAAGCCCTACCAGATTTCGATGTCGGAATTGAAGTAGTGCGAGGGCTTCCTGATGTGCAGGGGCGGGAAGTTCATGTAGCCATGATAGCCCATAGCCTCAAGCAGGCCGGCATAATCCTTGGGAATCATCACCTGCACGTCGTTGAACGGCATGTACAGCCCCTCCCCAAAGAAATCCTTGCTGAACTTGCGCTCAATGCAGGTTATGGCGCAGCTGGGCATGAAATACTCCGTGCATTTCTCGAAGCGGGCATAATTGGCAAAGAATTCGTAGGACCACATGAGGAAACCTGACGGCAGGAACTTACCTATGGTGTTTATGGTTTTCATCAGGCGGACGGTCTTTTCTGGCATGCGCCCGTAATCATTGTAGTTTATCCTGGCCCTGTGCCCCATGCACAGGTTGTAAATGCCTTTCATGATGTTCATGACGAGCATATGCTTTTTCTGGTTCCGGCTTGCGTTCATCATCGGGTAGATGTCCAGGAACATCCTGTTCTCATATTCCGGCCTGCACTTTCCCTTCACCTTGTCATAGACCTTGGTCGGAAAATACTCCTTCATGTAGACCAGCCTGGGCATGAAGTCAAGGAAGGCCCCGTGCCCCAACCCAGTATAATGGAGCAGGTGGAAGTCCGTGCCGCCCCACTCCTTCTTGGCAACCTTGCGGAGCTTCTTGTAGTCCTCCCAGGTCATGGCCAGGTCCATGTCATCGTCCCAGGGAATGAAGCCCTTGTGCCTGATCACTCCTATGAGGGAGCCGCAGATTATGTAATACCTGAGGCCGTATTTCTTGCATACCCGGTCAAACTCTTTCAGAAGGAGCATGATTCCCTTGTGCGACTGGGATATGTAGGCTTCCTCTGCGGCGCAGGACAGGGCATATTCCTCAAGAAGCGCTATTGTGTTCGCATAGACCATGGGCCGGTAATCAAAAGCGCCCGCAGCCCTGAGCCACTCCAGCATGGACCCGTACTCCTTCCCGCACAGCACGACAAGGCAGTTCCCGGAGGACTCATCCTTCAGCACGTCGGGAGATTTTATCGGGATCCCGGATTTTGCCGTCCCCCATTTGGCAGGCTCGCTGTCAACAGCATAGGCAATCTCATGCCGGGAAGCATACAGCTTCAGGAAAACATCGAAGTAGGTCCCGCTGCCAAAAAGAATCAGCTTCTGCTCCTTGGTGACATTCTCGACCGCAAGCTTCAGCGCGTCGCCGTCCCCCAGAAGCGTCCTCCTGTCGGGAAGGGCCGGGATGAAGGCAACACCGCGCTCCTGAAAGAAAAGCCTGTCCGCCTCGAACTGCCTTCCGTACTCGCTTCCGTAAAAGCAGACGTCAAAGCCTATCTTGCCGTAGGCACTCTGATACAGAAGCTCGGTTTTATCAAGGATGACGACGTCATACCCCAAGGCGGTCCAATAAGCCTTGACCGACTCGGCGTTGTAGCCGTTCATCCCGCCGCCGAAGATTCGCGCCATGACATATTCGCTGGGAATTCCAATGACGAATTTCTCGCACTGGCAGGAAAGAGTCTTGTAAAACGCGGCGATGTTCTCATCCGCATGAGCCAGAGAGCTGCATGCGTACCCCAACTTGTATTTCATAATGAAGTCTCCTACAGCTTGAGCTCCCCGCCTTCCAGGATGATGCAGGAGCTGCCGTCCGCATAGCTCAGCGTGATTGTGGGGGCGCGGACTATGCCGTCAAAATGGATGAAAGAAGGGGCATCGCCGTCGTAGTTCTCGCCGATCGCAAAATGGCAGGTACGGAAAGCCTTCTCGTCCTCCAGCATGTTGCCGGTGACCGATGCCGCAGGATTAAGCCCTATGCCCAGCTCCCCGATGTTGCGGGCATTCTTCTTGTAGGCCGCCCCCTGCTCCTCGCTGAATTTCTTCTTGGACACCATGGACGAAGCCTCATTTTCCGCCGCCGTTATGTCCTTGAGCAGGCGGTCCGCTTCTTCCCCTCCCTTTATGGAACTGACAAATCCCGCCGACACGATGACTTCAATCGGGGCCGAAAGCAAGGCATCCCCGTCCGCGAATGTCATGCTGCCGTCAAAGACTATCTTGCCCTCCGCGCTGCCAACGACAGGGCTGATGAACACCTCTCCGGCCGGTATGTTGCCGCCCGTGCCCGGAAGGGAGAAATCCCCGTTGTCCATGAAGGGCTTGCGGCCCTCCACGCCTATCGTTATGTCCGTGCCCGCAGGGGACGTGACCCGGACGCTGACCGCGGATTCGGACAACTTGCACACAGCCTTGCAACGGTCTCCCAGCGCCTTGTAGTCTATGTTGACGGTCCGGTTGAACATATCCTCGTCCAGCCCCGGGGTCCAGACGGCCCGGACGGACTTCTTGCCCGACAGCAGGTAGTCGAACACGCTGTCAAAGCTCTGGCTTCCGCCTTCAGACCCTCCTATGACATAGGGCTGCTCAATCGCCTCCCGGTCCTTGCCCAGCTTGCCCGCCGATATGGAAAGAACCATCTCCGGCTCGCTCTTCAAGGCCCCTATGACGGTTTCCTCGGCATAATCCATGGAGGATTTCTTAGGCTGGAACACGAGGGTCGGCCTGGTCCCGGCCTCAAGGAACGCGGTGTACAGCTCCTGGGCTATCACGTTGGTCTCCGGATTTGCTATGATGAGCGCGCGCTCTCCCTTCTTTGCCTTCAGCACGTCCTGGACAACGGTCTGGGAAGGCGACTTATCTTTCTTTGAAAACAGTCCCATGACCACAATCTTAACATAAAGACAGTTCTTTGGCAAAGGTCCCCGCACGGTTAAAAAAATGCGGCGGGCCACAAACAGGCGCCTTTCCGTTACCAAATGAAGAATCGTTAGTTTAATTACAGAGGAGTTATGACAGCACTTACGGCGCTTTTCCGTAATGCCGATAACTAAAGGGATCCCCGAATACCTGCGGACCTAACATGGCAAGGCCGTGGCCAGCGCCGGCAGTTCAGGGACAATTCTGAAAACGAAGAACAAGGGCATCTCTAAAAACTGAGGTTTTTCGAGGTTCCCACAACAAAAAGTTCCCAGGAGGAAGGAGACAATGAACGATCTTTTGAAAAAAATGATGGCTGGCCTCGCCCTGACGGCCTCCCTGTGCCTGTCGGCCTCAGCGGCCTCCGAGAAGGCTGTTCCGGCAAACGAGGGCATAGAGTCCGTGTCCGTCGCGTCGGATCTGTTCGCAGACGGCCTGAAGGCCTCATCCATAACGCTCTCTTACAAGAAGAAGATTCTGGAATCATCCGTCAGCCCGGATGACTACAGGATAGAGGGACGTGTCATCAAGGAAGTCAAGGTCAAGGGCAAGGACGTGACGCTCGTCCTGGACTGCTCGAACAAACTGATAAACGATCCCGGCTGGAATTCCATGGAGGACCTGCCCTATGAGACCCAGCTCACGGTGACGCAGACAGGGGAAGTCTCCTCATCAAATTCAAAGACGGTTTACACCGGCTCCTACAGCGTCGTCACCCCACGGCTGTCCAGGCCTGCGATAGTGGAGTCATTTTGGGAGAAGAGCTTCCTGGACAACTATTCGGGCCTCAAGTTACGCTACGACATCTACCAGCCGGAAAAATACACGTCCGGGTGGAACTATCCCCTTGTGGTGTTCATCGGCGACGAGCACGTGAACACCGACGCGGCAAAGGCAGTCATGCTGCAGGGACACGGAGCCACCGTATGGGCGACAGGACAGGAGCAGTCCAAGCACAAGTGCATCGTCATCGCCGTGCAGTATACGCTGGAGACCGCGCTGGCCAACGGCCCGCTGGTCAACGACGAGGGAAGCATGACAAAAGGCGAGAGCGCCATAAAGGAGCTGATAGACAGCATCTGCCGGAACTACAGGATTGACAGGACCCGCATCTACGGCGTAGGACAGGCGCAGGGGGCAAACGCCCTTATGACCATAGCCGAAAACAACCCGACCCTGTTCGCAGGACTGATGCTTGTCGCCCCTCAGAAGCAGGTCGCCAACCCCGCCAAGCTTGCGGGACAGAACATGTGGCTGCAGGTCTGCGAGGGCGACA
>CAMNGY010000055.1 GCA_946538795.1 uncultured Treponema sp. | reverse complement strand
AGAAAAGCTTTCCCCGCACTCGCAGAACTGGTTCGTCATCGTGGCGTTCCGGCCGGCCCCGGTCTCGCCGCTCTTGGAGTCCACGATTATGGCCGCGTCCGTGTCCACCAGCCCGGCCCGGAGGGCGGGCAGCAGGGCCAGCGTCGCGCTGGTCACGTAGCAGCCGGGGTTGCCTATGACCCGGGCCTTCTTTATCTCCTCCCGGTACATCTCGGGCGACCCGTAGACGCCCTCCTTGTGCACTTCCGGGAACTGCCAGTCCTTCTTGTACCACTCCTTGAAAGTCGCCTCGTCCATGCCGTAGCGGAAGTCCGCGCTCAGGTCCACCAGCTTCTTGCCGTTCTTCACGCACCAGTCCGCATACTGCTCGGCTATGCCGTGGGGGAGGGCCGTGAACACGATGTCGGAGTTCTCCTTCACCTCGTCCGCCGTGAGCAGCAGGCCGTCGCTCTTGTCGCCCAGCTGGCCCAGGAGGTTCTGGTACACGCTGTCAATCCGCTGCCCCTCAAAGCTCACGGAGCTTGCGAATATCCTTTCTACGCCGGGATGCCTGAGCAGGATTCTGAACAGCTCCACGCCTGCATAACCTGTAGCGCCTATGATGCCGGCCTTGATGGCCTTGCCTGTAACTTTGTCAGCCATAATTTTTTTTCCCTTTGGATTCCTTTTGGAATGTATGGTAATAATTACGGAGAAATGATACACTTATAGAATGAAACAATCAATAATTGCGCCCACAATCCTTTTGCTTATGACGCTTTCTTCCTGCAATACAGCCAGCCATTTGTTCTGGGGCAAGCCAAAGAAGGATTTGCCTCCGGAGACTTCCGACAAGGAGATCATCCAGCTGGCGCAGCAGGCTTTCAACAACAACAACTACAAGCTTTCAGACTACTATTACAACGTCCTTTTGCAGCGCTACGGGAACAACACCGTTGACTACATCATAGGAAAATTCGAGATAGCCCACATAGCCGTCAGGCTCAAGGATTATGACACGGCTGTCCCCATACTGCGCGAGATAATACAGATTTACGATGATGCCCCTACGGGCGAGCTGCCGGCCGCCTACAGGGTGCTGGCCCAGAACGACCTGAAGAGCATACCGGAAAAGGCCAGGATCAGCGTGGATGCGGCCAACGGCGGCGGCAACGACTATTACGAGGACGGCGATTACGGTGACACCGACTTCTTCGGGAGCTTCGGAGGCTATGACGACGGGTCCTCTTCTTCCGGGAACGACGACGATTATTATGACGATGATGACTATTATGAAGACCAGGGGAACTATTCGCCCGGTTTTCACTGGTAGGAAACGGCCGGATCCAGCAAATAAACAAAGGAGGCAGGAAACACGCCATGTTCCCTGCCTCCTTTGTTTGTTTCAGGGCCTTTTACCAGGCCTTTGTCTTGCTGTTGTCATCGGGCACCAGGATACTCTGGATGGTTATGCCCTTCTTTGTGGTCAGGTCCATAACCATGTCCTTGGACACCTTTTTCGTTCCCCTGGGCTTGCTGTGTGGCGGCGCATCTCCTATAAGGATTATGCGCTTTTCGGCATTGTCGCGCCAGTTGAAGTACTCAAGGCTTCCGTACAGGGCCTCGTAGACCGGCTCAGGAATGTCGCCGCCTTCGCTTCCCTGGACGCGGATGCTGTTCAGGTTCTTCACGAACTTGTCATAGTTGTCCGTGAACCCGAACATCTTTATGGGCAGCAGCTTGTAGCGCCAGTCATCCCCGTAGTCGCGGTAGAACAGCAGTCCTATCCGTATGTCGTCAAATTCCGCCAGCTGCTCCTTCAGGCGGGGCAGCCAGTTCTCGCGCAGGGACTGTATGTCGTCCTTCATGCTTCCCGTCGCGTCTATGGCAAACACCACGTCCACTATATCCTTCGGGTGGATGGACTCAAGTATGTTGTACAGGTCATCGGGCAGTGTGTCCGCGCCCCGTGAATACGTAGTCATACCGCCGCCCTGCCGGGCAATCTCCGTGAAGGAGCTTCCCGCTTCCTCGTTATAGTCGTCCGTCAGCGTTATAGTGCCTTCATCATCGTCCTCATACCCAGGCTCAGGTTCCGGCTCAGGTTCCGGTTCTGGCTCGGGCTCAGGTTCCGGCTCAGGCTCGGGTTCCGGTTCTGGCTCGGGCTCAGGTTCGGGTTCCGGCTCAGGCTCGGGTTCCGGTTCTGGTTCAGGTTCCTCTTCATGCTGGGGAACCGGCTCCGGTTCGGAATAGTGCTCCTCTTCCGGAGCTTCCTCGGTTTCCGGGCCAACGACAGGCTCCGGATTGGGCCATGGCTCCTCCTCTTCCACCGTGGTGGTTGTCACCGTTGTGGTAGTGGTAGTGGTCTCGGAGGTCTTTTCCTTGTCGGAATCATCTTCCCAAGGCTCTCCGTCCTCATCGTCGGACACAGGCTCCGGCTCCGGACCGCGATCCTTCTCCACTTCCTTGATGACTTCCTTCTCCACTTCCTTTATGATGACCTCAGGCTCGGAAGGAACTTCCTTCACAACCTCTTTTATGACTTCCTTGACTATGACCTCAGGTTCGGTCGGGACTTCTTCCCTCTCCTCATCTCCGGCCACCGGCTCCGGCTCGGGAACAGGCTCCTCGTCCCCGCCCTCATCATCCGTCCTGACTGGCTCCGGATAAGGTTCCTCCCCGCTTTTTGGCTCATCATCGTCATTCTCTTCCAGCCCTGTGACCGGTTCGGGCTGGACTACGGACTGGGCGGGGGGCTTGTCGTCCTTCTTTCCTTTGTCCTCGGTCTTGGACTTGTCCTCCTTGGGCGTGGTGTCAGTCTTGGGCTTGTCCTCGTCCTTTTTGGGTTTCTGCTTCTTTGAGACCTTTACCAGGGTTTCGTAGTCGAACATGAAGGGGTTGTCAGCATAGCGTCCCTCGTAGTCGGCATATTTCTTCTCAAAGCTCCTTATGTTTATGAACAGGCCCCGGTCTATTTCCGACGTGCCGTGGCGCTCCCAGGGGTACCCCCAGACCAGCTTGCGGGGAATGTATATGTGGAAGCAGTCGCCCAGCTTGGGATGCTGCACGACCGTTGACGAAATGAGGCTGTATTTTGAATACTGGGATTTGAGGACCTCACCGTTGAGCATACGTATTTCGTCGCCGTTCACGCTGTTGTATTCTTCCGCGCGGTAGGCGAAGCTGTCCTTCTTGCCTGCCGGATCCCGTGTCGTCTCGCACAGGAGGACGGAATTTATGGAAGGCTTCTTGCGGATGTACAGGTCCACGCCATTGGTCTTCCAGTCACCGTCGCGCTCTTCTACTACCAAATCTTCCTTATATATGTAAAGGTCGTTGTTGCCCTGCGCAAAAAGGGCTGGGCCTCCATCCAGACCTAGAAAAATAGTCGAAAACACAAAAAACAGCTTTACGAATTTCTTCATACTCTTATAATCGGTCATTTGACTTAAGCTTTAAGAAGAAAGCTTGAAAAAAAGGAAAAAGCAACTATACTATAAAGGCTCGGGAAAGGCTTGGACTGCAAGAAAGCCGCAACCCGTAAATTTTATGCTGGAAACGGCCGAAAATGAGTTGAGAATTTTTTTATGGAAGAGAAAGTACCGGAATTTGAATTTACGCCCGTCAGCATAGACAGCTTCTTTGACAAGAGCGATGTTCAGAATGCCGCGATAGAAACGGGAATAACCATACTCACCAAGAACCAGGAGCAGCTGGTCAAGCAGCTCCTGAACGAGCTGCACAAGTCAGCTCCCGGGAGGGTGGAGCATCTGGAGGAGAGGCTCCGCAAGGTGGAAAAGCTGGCCCAGGACATAGCCCTCTTCCCTTCCCTGCTGGAGAGGACCGAGACCAACACCAGCGTCAGGACCCCCGAAGAACTGGTGGAAAGCCTGGTCTCATACCACGAGGAGGGGGACACCCTCCTCCAGCTGCCCTCCAAGGCAACGCTGGGCAAGAGCTTTCTGGTCACGAAGATACACACCTTCTATTCAATGTACAAGCTGGCCCGCGACTTCACCGACATGGACGAAAAGCTGGTGAAGACGTACATAGACGAAACCATATCCATGATGCTGACCCTCATGGCCGAGGACGTTTATATGGACATAATCAGGGACGAGGTGATTGCCAAGGACCTCAGGCGGGAGATGGCCCTTTCCCTGATAATCCTGTGGGAGCACCGGTCCGACCAGACCATATCCGACATAGCGCCCGTCCTCCAGTCCGTCTGGGAGGCCCGCAGGAAGATAGCCCCCATATTCGGCACGATGATGGGGACCAGCGAGCTGATGCAGGTGTCCATGCAGATGGACGTGCAGTGGGTGCAGTTCATGAAAGGGCGGCTGTCCGACCCGGACGTGTCGCAGGCCATGGAGGAATTCCTGTTCGGCATCTCGCATGAGCAGATACAGAGGCTCAAGGCTATCCTGAAGGAGCAGGGGGTCAAGAACATAGGCCGTGACGAGGTAAGCTCCTATCTGGGCGAGAGGGTCAAGACCGACATTGCGGCGGACTACAGGGACTTTTACCTGCTGTTCACGGTCAGGAGGGACAACGCGCGTGTCAGGGCCAGGCTTCACTTTGACGGCCCGAAGCACACGCTTGAGGATCACTTCATCCGCTTCGTGATGGAGCAGAATGCCGAAAAGCAGCAGAAGGATTCTGTCGCAAGGCGGTTGTAGTTTTGGCCGTGTCATCGGAATTCGACGTAAAGAAGAGCCTGCGCTTCGGGGAGAAGATACGCGAGGTGCGCGAGCGGAAAGGAATGACGCTCAAGGCCGTCGCCAGCCAGGCCGGCGTGAGCGAGAGCCTTGTTTCCCAGATAGAGCGGGGCAGGGTTTCACCAGCCATAGACACCCTGCTTTCCCTGGCCCAGGTGCTGGACATACGGCTGGAGTACCTGTTCGAGGAATTCAACAGGAAGGGCCGGGTCAGCGTCATCCGCAAGGGCGAGCGCAGGTCCATCCATGAGGACAGGGTCGTCTACGAGGAGCTGGCCCGCCCCGACGAGCAGGACGGCAGCCATTCCCTGGAAAGCTACATCATCTCCATTCCGGCCGGAGGGGCGACCCGCCGGGGGCACTACGGGCATTCCGGCAAGGAGATGGGCTATATCCTTGAGGGGCAGGCAAGGCTGCGCTACGAGGACAGGGACTTTGAGCTGGATCAGGGCGACAGCGTGAGCTTTTCGGCGGGTGCGCCTCACACCATAGAGAACACGGGCACGGGGCCGCTCAAGGCCCTGTGGGTGGTCAGCCCCGCCCAGCGCTTCGTCTGACTGCCTCACGGAAATCTTGCCTTTGCCACTGTTGTCGTATATAATGGAGGCATGGCGGGTATAGTTTTGACCTTACTGCTGCCCTTCCTCGGAACTGCCCTGGGGGCCGCATGCGTATTTTTCATGAACAGGCAGATGAACGACGGCCTGGAGCGTGCGCTGGCGGGCTTTGCGGCCGGTGTCATGGTTGCGGCATCCGTATGGTCCCTCCTTATTCCCAGCATGGAGCAGTCCCAGTATCTGGGACGCCTGGCCTTCATACCTGCCCTGGCGGGTTTCGCGGCGGGCATAGCCTTCCTTTTCCTGCTGGATAAAATCACTCCGCACCTGCATGCGCTCGCAAAGTCTCCCGAAGGCCCCCGGAGCAAGGTTTCCAGGACTGCCATGCTCATATTTGCCGTGACCCTTCACAACATACCGGAAGGAATGGCCGTGGGCGTGGTCGTGGCCGCCATGCTCGCCGGAGGTGGCGGCATAAGCTACGAGGCCGCGCTGGCCCTTTCCCTGGGAATAGCCATACAGAACTTCCCGGAGGGTGCCATAGTATCCATGCCCCTTCGCACGGAAGGCAACAGCAAGGGGAAGGCGTTCGTGTTCGGGACCCTGTCCGGCATAGTGGAGCCCCTGGCTGCCGTGCTTACCATCCTTCTGACCGGGGTCATATCGGGGATGCTGCCCTACCTGCTGGCTTTCGCCGCCGGCGCAATGATTTATGTCGTAGTGGAGGAGCTTCTTCCCGAAGCGAGCCGCGACGAGAAGACGGACGTCTGCACCCTGGGCTTCGCGCTGGGCTTTGCCCTGATGATGGTGCTGGACGTGGCCCTTTCCTAAGCAGGATCTGTTGCCTGCGGGCATATCCGGTGTTTAGCTTTTAAATACATTTATCCAGGGGATTTATGAGGACATTTGGCAAACTGCTTTTGGCCGCTCTCTGCATGCAGGCAGCGGCAGGTTCAGGCTTCGCGGCGGGTACAAAGAAGGTTTCCGCCAAGGAAGGTATCGTCATGGCGGAAGCCGAGGCTCAGATGTTCAGCGACGGCTACAAGGTTTCGTCCGTCACGCTGCTGTACAGGAAGAAGCTGGACCCGGCCAGCGTCACCGTGGACGACTACGATGTTGCGGGCCTGCCGGTCAAGTCCGTGTCCGTGGAAGGCAAGAAGGTGAGGCTCGCTTTGGACACCGACAACATCTGGTATCCCGGACGGGACGGCCAGGGGGAGTTCAACGCGGAAGCCCAGTTCCTCAGGTTCGTGAACGTGACCCAGAAAGGGGACGTGGGCGTGGCCGGAGGCGGAAGCGTCTATACCGGGCCAGCCACCGTCACCAGCAAGAAGGTTGCCGAACCGAAGGTTCTGAAGGAATTCATGGAAAAAAGCTACCTGGACGACGAGACGGGGGCGGAAGTCCATTACAGCGTCTACATGCCATTGTATTATACCGAAGGCTGGAACTATCCGGCCATAATCTTCATCCCGGACTCGCGGGCCAACACCAACATCAGCAAGTGCGCCCTCCTGCAGAGCGAGGGGGCCACCGTATGGGCGACCGATGCCGAGCAGGAGAAGCAGAAGTCCATCATAGTCGCAATTCAGTATACAAAGTCGGCCGGGGACAAGTACGGTCCCCTGGTCAAAGAGGATGGCAGCTGGACGGTGGGCCTGGACGTGGTGTACAGGGCGATCCGCAAGGAGCTTTCGACCCTCCGCGTTGACCGGACCAGGATTTATGCCGTCGGCCAGGGGGAAGGTGCCGTGGCGAATTTACAGATAGGCCAGAAGTATCCCGGCTTCTATGCGGCCCAGCTGGCCTTTTCACCCTTGTATGAGATAAAGGCCCCTTCGGCCCTTGAGAACGAGAAGCTGTGGATAATGACGTCCTCCAACGACAGCCAGGCCCGTGATGCCATGGACAAGGCAGTTTCCTTCTGGAAGAAAGACGGAATACGGGTTGACGGCGGAAGCTGGGACGTGGACTACAGCGGCCAGGCTTTCTCCAGTGCGGCCAAGGAGCTTGCCGCCGGAAACGGAAGCGTCAAGCATGTCGTCATAGAAGGCGGCTGCCGTGAATATGTCTGGTGCATCGGAAACAGCATAGTGGAAATCCGCGACTGGCTGATGGCCCAGTAAGGCGATGGCCCAGTAAGGCCGCTTCAGTCCGGCCGTATGGCGCTCCGGCTTTATGATACTGGCGCTGCGGCCGGGCCTTCCTGCCGGGGCCTCTCCGGCACATTGGCAGAGCCGCTCCGGCACATTGCCAGAGCCACTTTGGCACATTGCCAGAGCCGCTTTGGCACGTTGCCCCTAGCCGTCTATGAGCCAGCCCTTGCGGACGGCCTCGTCCAGGTTCCTGACGACCCAGGGCCAGAGAGAGGGCATGTTGTCCCGGATTATGGCCTGCCGCGCTTCCACCTGGGACCGGCGTGTCCCGTGATCCAGCCATGAGTGGCCC
>CAMNGY010000054.1 GCA_946538795.1 uncultured Treponema sp. | reverse complement strand
TCGACCAGGGCGACGTCATACAGGCGGGCTTCGACGACTACGTCCGGGAGAGCGGCGACAAGGCCGCGAGCTTCGTCCGCCTGGATCCGCAGTCGCTCGAGGCGGAGGACGAGCGCGGCTCGCGCCAGCACCCCGGCCCCGTCACCCACCTGCGGGCAGCCAGAAAGCTCTGCGAGGAGATAAGGAAGCAAGACCGGCAGTTCTGATAAATATGGTACAAAAATGCAATCGCACTGCATTTTTGTACCGAATAAAACAGGAGACGCAATGCCCCTTCGACGGACGCCGGACACCCCTGCCGACCTCAAGCCCGCAAAAAGCTGCCGCCGGGATTGAACAGGCGTTTTTTTTTGTGCTAGCATTCTCTCATGCAGACGGAAGAACGAGAGATCCCAGGGAAATCACGCAGCCTGGACGTTTCAGGCGTACTGCGCTCCGACCCCGCGATGAGGCTCCTGCGCTCGCATTCCTCCCTCTTCGTGATTCCCTTCCTGCACGGACACTTCCGCAGCCGGAACCTCGCGACCATCCCGTCAGATGACCTGGAGACAAGCCTTGCCTCATACCTCAAGGAAAATGCAGATGCCAGAAGCAGCCTTGAAGAAGAGCTTGGGGAAGCGGACGGACCTGACGCGAAGCTTTCCGAGCTAAAGGAGAATGCCGACTTTCAGGCAAGGGCAAGGAAATACATAAGCCTCTGGTGCTCGGATCAAAAAGAATCCCTCCGCCGCTATTACAACAAGCAGAACATCCCCGTGCTGGAGCTGACACCCAGCCTGGAGCGGCTGTTCACCTTTCTGGACGAACTGAAGCCAAAGAAATTCGTCGGGACCGAGTCACGGTTCAGGACAATCCTCTTCCAGCTGCGGGAGCTCTACCAGAACATAAACGAAGACCCGGAAACACGCATTGCCGCGCTGAAAAAACAGCGCAGGCAGATCGACGACGAGATACAGCAGATACAGGAGACAGGAGTCGTCAGGACTTTCACCGACGTGCAGGTGCAGGAACGCATAGAGGAAATCGTACGCGGCTCGCGGAGCCTTCTGGGTGAGTTCCGCCAGGTGGAAGAAAACTTCAGGACCATCCTGCAGGAAATTTACAGGAAGCAGAGCACGATGGAAGCGACAAAAGGCAGCATCCTGGGCTACACCCTTGACACCGATGCCAAAATGCGGGAGTCCGCGCAGGGGCAGTCGTTCTCCTCGTTCTGGAGTTTCATCGCCCAGGACAACGACAACGAGATTGCAAGCCTCGCACGCGAAATCATAAAGGTGGTTCCCACGGACGCGGACGAATTTCTCCTCCGCCTCAAGCGCAGCCTGTACGAATCCGGCCAGAAGATCATAGAACAGAACCGCACGCTCACGGAAAGGCTCAACAGGATTCTCAGGCAGGAGAATGCCGTGGAGCGGATTCAGATAAAATCCCTCACGGCAGAAGTCAAAAGCCTTATGGCCGAATACGCGCAGAACGCGGCCGCACAAGGCAGGAGTCCGGACGATGAGTGCATGAGCGTGCAGACGCGGGCGGAGCTTTTCTTCCCCCAGGCACGCAAGCCCGTATACCCCGAATACGACAGGGAATTCAACGAGATACAGGCATTCGACGGTGCAGCCCCGGACGCATCTGCGATGGCGGAGCTTTTCTCCCAGTTCTACATCGACGAGAAGGAACTGTATTCCCATATACAGGAATACAAGAGAAGGACGGGAAAGTCCCAGTTCACGCTCCGGGACTTGCTGGAGCTGTTCCCGCCGCAAAAGGGGCTTTCCGAGCTTGTCGCATGGTACGGCATAGCAAACAAAGAGAAGAACATCCTTGTTGACAGGAAAAAAACAGACGAGCTTGTGTTCAGCAAGGACGGACGGACAATGGCGGTGACAGCCCCGAGGATGGTGTTCTCATGAGTTATGCGGATGCGCCCGGACAGAATTACGGCAAGGCCCCCGTGTGGGCCGCAGTGTGCATCAAGCTTTTGCAGGGGCCGGTTTACCGGACGAACAACGCGGATCCGGCATGGGCGACCCTGCAGGCATGGCAGTCAGAGATAGACCGTTATTTCTGGACAATCGGCCTGCACGTCTTTGTCGATGCGGCTGACGGGTATGCCTTTCTGGAGCAGCGCGAGATGGGGGAGGAAGAAGAGCCGCTCCCCAGGCTCATACAGGAACAGCAGCTCACCATGCAGGATTCCCTCCTCTGCGTCCTCTTCCGAGAAGCGCTTGACCAGTTTGACAGCTCGCAGGACCAGTCCGAGAACCTGCTGCTTTCCAGAAGTGAAATCGAAGAGCGGATGAGCAGCTTCTTCCCGGAAAAGAAAGACCAGGCCAAGAGCCTCCGTAAACTGGACGAATCCCTGAACAAGCTTTGCGCGCTTTCGTTCATCAGGGAAATAGAAAGCACAAGCTCATTCGACCGCACGTTCGAGGTGCGCAGGATAATCAAGGCCAAGATAAACGCGGAGTTCATCACTGAATTCAGGGACAAGCTGAGCAAGATTCTTGGCAAGGAAAACGGCGGACGGGAATAGAGGAACAGGGAAAATGCCATACGAACTTTTTGAGAGCGAGATGAAGGAAGGCTTTCACCTGGAATTCTTCCAGATACTCAACTGGGGACTCTTTGACAAACAGGTATACACGCTCCGCGCGGACAGCAGGTCCACCCTGCTCACGGGCGAGAACGGCTCCGGAAAGACGACGCTCGTGGACGCGCTCACAACCCTGCTCGTCCCGTCCGGCTTACGGTTCTACAACCAGTCGTCCGGATCAACAAGAAAGAAGGACAGGAGCGAGGAGTCATACGTGCTCGGGGCATACGGAAACATACAGGCCTCGGACTCCCTGGGCGGCAGCACCAAGTACCTCCGCGAGAAAGAAGACGTGTTTTCCATCCTGAACGGCTGCTTCTACGACCAGTCCACCCGGCGCACCCTGACACTTCTGCAAGTCCGCTACTTCACCGGCACGGAGCTGCAGCGGGTTTTCGCAATCACCGAGTCACGGCTTTCCGTGGAGGACATGACGAGCCTTCTTGCATCCCGGGGCATGAAGTTTGACCGGGCCGGCAAATGGAAGAAACTCCTTGCAAGCGGCGCGGGGACGGTCTTTTACGATTCGTTCGAAAAATACAAATCCTTCTTCATCGAGCGGATGGGCTTCAGGTCTGACAAGGCCCTCAAGCTTTTTTCCCAGATCGTCGGCCTCAAAGTCCTGGGGAACCTGACGGAATTCATCCGCGAGAACATGCTTGAGAAAGCCGACGCGGACACGGAATTCCAGAAGCTTGAGCGCAACTACGAGAACCTGCTGCAAAGCGAGCGGACAATCCTAAAGACGCAGAAGCAGCTGGAGCTCCTGGAACCCGTGATACAGACAGGCAGGAAGCTTCAGGACGCAACGGAAGAGAAAGACAGGCTCAAGAGCTTGATCGACGCGGTGCCCGTATGGAGGACGGAGCGCGGCATCAGCCTCTTGCACGAACAGATAGAAGAACTTGAAAGGGAAATAAAGGCGCAGGAAGAGACAAAGACGCAGAAAGCCTCGGAGTCACAGGCGCTGGAAAGCGCGATACGGAGCCTGCAGGCTGACATAGACAACACGGCCTCCGCCCGCCGGATTTCGGAGATAGAAAGCAAGATGCGGAACCTGGAAGGCGAGAAGGAGCGGCGCAAGGCGGAAGCCTCCCGCTACGGTGAGAAGGCCTCCCTGCTTGGCATTGAGATTCCTTCCACCCGGAAGCAGTTTGAGAAGAACCAGGCCCTTATAGCCGGGATGGCCGGAGAGCTTCAAAAAGAAAAAGACGTGCTTGATCAAAAGAAAACGCAGGCCTCGGTTGACCTAGCGCAGAATGCGGCTCTCCTGCAGGATGTCACCGAAGAGCTTGCATCTCTTGGCAAGAGGAATTCCAACATCCCGGAAAAGAACGTCCGCATCAGGAGCGAAATCTGCAAGTCACTGGGGGAAGAGGAAAGCGAGCTGCCTTTTGCCGGAGAGCTTCTGCAGATAAAGCGGGGGGAAGAAAAATGGAACGCCGCAATAGAGAAGCTCCTGCATAATTTCGCGCTCACGATTCTGGTCCCGGAACGCCTGTACAAGCGGACGACAAACTACGTGAAGGACCACGACATGAAAGGCAGGGTCGTATACCTGAGGACTTCAGGAAATTCCCGCCCTGCCCTGGAAGGGTATGATGTTCCTGACACGGACAGCGTTCCCGGAAAAATCCAGGTCAGGCAGGATCACGCGCTCGCCACGTGGCTGGAAGCCTGCCTGGCAGAGAGGTTCGATTACCGCTGCACGGACGACACGCAGGAAATTGCCAGAGCGGACAAGGCACTCTCCTCCAGCGGCCTCATCAAAAATGGAATCCGCCACGAAAAGGACGACCGGCATCCGGGCGGCAGGGCGGAATTTGTTTTGGGCTGGGACAACACGCAGAAGAAAATGGCCCTGAGCCGTCAGCTGGATGAGCTTGAGGGAAAAGACAGGGAGCTTAAAGGCAGCCTGCAAAAACTCCAGTCATCACAGGATGCCATGGAGAAAAAGCTTTTCGCAGTCCAATCGCTGCAGGAGCTTGACAGCTGGGACAAACTGGACTTCGCATCCGTCGCAAGGACGATTGACACGCTTTCCGACGAGAGGCGGAAGCTTGCCGCGTCAAAGGACATCAGGCAGAAGCAGGAAATGCTTGACCAGAAGAAAGAAGAAAAACGCCTTGCCGACTCCGAGAAGGAGCAGGTCATAAAGACGCTGGGGAAATTCGAGAACCAGCTTTCCACAGCGCAAAGCTCCCTTTCCCAGCACGAGAGGACATGGCAGGCATTCCTGGCACTCCCGGACTTTGAGCAGACTGCCGCAAGGGCCGTCGAATCCCTGTGCGGCGAATACCCCCGCCTGACCAAGGCCGCCACGATGCAGGACGCGGATGATGCGGGCGGCAAGATGCAGAGGGAGCTGAACGGCAAGATGGATACCGCACAGCGCAGCATAAACGGATTCACGACGGCATTGCGGGCAGCGATGAACGATGTAAAAAGCCCCAACGCGCATCTCCGCGAGCAGTTCGGTGACTGGGCGGGAGAGTTCTCCGATATGGGCACGAGCAAGGAATTCCTTCCCGACTACCAGAACTTCTATGACAAGCTCCTGAAGGACGACCTTCCCAGGTACCGGAGGCAGTTCCACGAATTCCTCCACAACTCGGTCAGGGACGACATAATCAACTTCAACCAGTTCATAGGCAATGCGAGGGAAGACATAGAGAACGCCGTGCAGTACCTGAACCAGAACCTCCGCGCCATCACCTACCAGCGGAACCCGGACACATATCTTTCGCTCAAGTGCGACCGGGCAAAAGACCCCCGCATAGATGAGTTCAACCGCAAGCTCCGCGCAGCCATCCCCGATGCGGCAAGAATCCAGATGCAGGACTATGAGTACGAGGAGCAGCTTTTCAGCAGGATAAAATCATTCCTGGAATCCATGAAGCAAAACGAGAACGTCCGGAGCCATGTGCTTGACATACGCAACTGGTATACGTTCGCGGCAAGCGAGAACTATGTGCAGGACAACACGCAGAAGCAGTATTACCCGGACAGCGCGAGCCTTTCCGGCGGTGAGAAGGCAAAGCTCACGTACACTATCCTTGCCTCCGCCATCTCATACCAGTTCGGTATAAGCGAGGACAGCAAAAGGTCCTTCCGCTTCGTCATAATCGACGAGGCATTCAGCAAGAGCGATTCCACGAACTCCGAATACGCGATGAAGCTTTTCAAGCAGCTGGATTTGCAGGTCATGGTCATAACACCCCTGGACAAGATAAACATAGTGGAGGATTACATCTCGTCCGTCCACATGACGGAGAACAAGGGCAGCGATGACTCCCGCCTGCTTTCCATGACAATCCAGGAATACCGGGAGAAAAAACAGGCGTGATTACCCCGGCGCAGATCCGCCAGAAAGCGGAGCGAAAGTTCACGGACTTCCTCAGGCACAAGGTCGCGGATTTTTTTGCATGCCACGCAGGCAGTGACGGGGAGCCGTTCTTTCCCCTTGAGATAAAGGCGGACAAAGGCAGCACGGCAGGCAACCTGCTCAAGCGGGCGGAAGAACTCGAACCGCTCATCCGCGAAAGCAAGAACAAACGGGGCAGGGGCTTTTCCCCTGGGCACTCCGCAACATAGCCGCACTGACAGCCGACCGCTCAGACGAGAGCGACTTCTGGCAGAACATCTGCCTTTGTGTGGGCTGGTTCTCCAAAAACCCGGGAAGCAGCCTCTACATCAGGGAAATTCCCCTCCCCGTGCACACCAAGTTTATAGAAAACAACGAAGCGCTTATCCTGGGACTGCTGTTCGCACAGGATGCGCCCGGACAGGACGCACCGCCCGCCAGAGACTTCGAGAAAGCCCTGGGGCTCAGGCAGAAGCCCGCTGGCATACGCTTCCGCTCGCTGGACAAAAGCAGGCTGCCGTCGACAGGCGGCCTTGCCCTCTCGGAGATGACGGTCGATGCCGCAGACTTTGCCTGCCTCCCCCGGTCCGGCCTTCTCTCAGATCTTGAGCGCGTCTTCATCGTGGAAAACGAGATGGTCTACCTGACGTTCCCGGACGTGAAGAACGCCATCTGCATCTGGGGGCACGGGTTCACCGTCACCCAGCTGAAAAGCTGCATCTGGCTTTCGGATTATGAGCTTCTTTACTACGGGGACCTGGACGAGCACGGACTTTTAATCCTCTCGGACTTCAGGGCCTGCTTCCCCCGGACGAAGTCCTTCTGCATGACCGAAGAGCTGTTTGACAGGTACAGCCGGTTTGCCGTGGAAGGCAAGACGCTTGACGGAGGGCGCATCCCGGAAAAGCTCACGGAAGGGGAGCTTGCCCTCTTCCGGAAAATCAGGGGCAGCGTCAGGAACCGCCTGGAGCAGGAGCGGATTCCGCTGGCGGAAGTTGCCATGCAGGCTGCGGCACTACGCCCCTGATCCAGGCCCGGAATTTCATACGCCCTGCCCCTGCCTCAGGCCCACTATGCTTTTTCCGTGCCTTATGTTATAATTCCGAAATTCCAAAGCAGTTCCTATGGAGGTTTTGCAATGATACAGCTTGTGGCGTTTTTGGGCAACTACGGGCCGGAATACGCGAATACCCGGCACAACGCGGCCTGGCTCTTTGAGGAGAGCCTGCCCTACTCGTCCTGCTTCTCATGGGCCAACAAGTACAAAAGCGATTTCTGCTCAGTGGACTGGGAACAGTTCGTCAGCTGGCTCCCGGAAGGGACGAACATCCCCGCCTCCGCCGCCGCGTCCGCACCGAAGAAGCTCTATTTCATGAAGCCGCTGACCTACATGAACCTGTCAGGCGAGGCGATAGGAGAGGCGGCCCGCTTCTTCAAGGTTCCGCCGGAGGACATCCTGATCGTGCACGACGAGATAGAGCTGCAGCCCGGCATGGTCAGCCTGAAGTGGGCGGGAGGCCTCGGCGGGCACAACGGCCTGCGCTCGGCGAAAGCGACCCTCGGCACGGCGGACTTCTGGCGGCTGAGATTCGGCGTGGGAAAGCCAAAGGACGGCAACGTCGCGGACTACGTGCTCGGGCAGTTCACCCAGGATGAGCGGATAATCCTCTCGCAGGCCTTCGCCCAGGCCGAAGGTCTTTTAGCCAAACTCCTGACCAGCCGCGACCCGCAAAGGCTCATACCGGAGTGGGGCAAGAAGAACTGCAAGGCCG
>CAMNGY010000053.1 GCA_946538795.1 uncultured Treponema sp. | reverse complement strand
ATCAGAAGCTTGACGGCATAGTTCTTGTCAATGCCGTGGCTGGTCATGAAGTCGTAGGAAAGAATCGTACCCGTCTGAAGCATGCCGCAGAGAATCGTCTGCTCGCCCATCAGGTCGGACTTGACTTCGGCAACAAAAGAAGACTCCAGCACGCCGGCAGTCTCGCCGCGGTGGGCACACGCCATTGCCTTAACGAGCGCCCAGCCCTTGCCCTCGGGGTCATGGTCCGGGTGAACGGCGATAAGCTCGGGAACCCCGAAGCCGCGCAGGTACTCGGCGCGGACCTCGGTGCCGGGTCCCTTGGGGGCAATCATGAAGACCGTGATGTCATCGCGGATCTGCTCGCCTTCCTCTATCATGTTGAAGCCGTGGCTGTACCAGAGGGCGGCTCCCTTCTTCATGTACTTCATCAGGTTGGCCACGACCTCGTGGTGCTGCTTGTCCGGGGTCAGGTTGCCCACGACGTCGGCTACGGGAAGCAGCTCCTCGTAAGTGCCGACCTTGAAGCCGTTCTCGGTCGCGTTCTTCCAGGACTGCCTCTTCTGCTCGATGGCCTCCTTGCGCAGGCAGTAGCTCACGTCCAGGCCGGAGTCGCGCAGGTTCAGGCCCTGGTTCAGGCCCTGCGCCCCGCATCCGACGATGACGATTTTCTTGCCCTGCAGGGCCTTTGTCCCGTCCTTGAATTCCTCACGCGCCATCTTGCGGCAGTGACCAAGCTCCTGGCGCGCCACGCGCCACGGAATCGCATTGAAATAGTTCTGACCCATTTACTATACCTCTGTAAACTTTTTTTGTAGGGTATGCCGGGCATTGTAACGTATATCATTTTTTTTGACAATTCCCCTGCCAAATACAGGGGTATCGGGAAAAGCAGCCCGCGGTCCCTCCGGAGCCGGCTCAAAAGTTCCTGACGTCCTTATGACAAACCCGCCGCCCTGGGCGGACGGCTGTTCAGCGGGCCTGTCCGTACAGCGGCCCTTCCAGCGTCGGCCGGATGTCCAGCGGCTGTTCATTGGCTTCCTGCCCAAAGGCCCTTCAGCGGCCGCCCCAGGTATCCCGCCATACCTTGACGGGGTTCACGCCCATGCGGACGCGAAGGTACAGCCAGGCCAGGACAAAGCCCGTCAGGTGGGTGAAGTGGGCCGTACTGCTGACGGTGAACTGGCTGACGAACTCCATGACGGCATACAGCATGACCAGAAGGGGAGCAGGGAGGGGTATAAGGCCAAAGAGGAAAATCCTGCTGCGCGGGAATACGACCGCATACACAAGAAGCAGGGAGTACACCGCCCCGGAAGCCCCCAGGAGAAAGGTGCGGTAAAAGCCCAGCATGTAATAAAGGCCAAGCGAAAGCATGCCGTCCATTATCCCGCAGAAGAAATAGAGCAGCAGGAACTCCTTGCTGCCCAGAGTCCTTTCGACCGGCAGGCCAAAGAAGAGCAGGCCCAGCATGTTGAAGAACAGGTGCTGAAACCCCGCGTGCGTAAACATATAGGTGACAGGCTGCCAGAAGCAATGATAATGAACGACCATCAGCACGTTCATAGAAAGCAGGGCCTCCAGCCGGGACGAAAGGCGGGTCAAAAGGAACACAGCCACGTTGACGACAATCAGCGCGAGCGTCGCGTTGAAGAAGGTGTATCGGAAAGGCCGTCTGATAAAGCTTGCGGGCATATACGGGATTATAGATGGAATCCGGGGAAGTTTCAAGGCGCGGGACGCAGTGAAACGGGCCGCGGGCGTATACCCCGCAAGAGGGCCGCAGCGGAGCGGGACGCAGCGGAACAG
Source organism: uncultured Treponema sp. (assembly GCA_946538795.1). Taxonomy (GTDB): domain Bacteria; phylum Spirochaetota; class Spirochaetia; order Treponematales; family Treponemataceae; genus Treponema_D. Next base: position 5,983 of record CAMNGY010000053.1, on the reverse strand, counting down.
GCCGCGGGCGTATACCCCGCAAAAACGGCCGCAGCGGAGCGGGACGCAGGGCCGCCATCTGGACTTTCACGCCCGGACCGCCTATACTGTGCCCATGCCGCAGCCACTCTTGTTCAGGATCATCGACAAGGCCGTATACGACTACAACATGATAGAAAACGGAGACAGGCTCCTGGTGGGGGCCTCAGGCGGGAAGGATTCCACCGCGCTCATCCACTACCTTGCCTTCCGGCACAGGCGGCCCGGCGCGGACTTTTCCTTCACGGCCCTCCACGTGCAGAGCGAGATAACCCCTCCCCTGTCCCCCGAGCTCACGGCCCTGTACGCAGGCTGGGGAGTCACCCCCCTTGCACTGGACGTGAACGTGCTGGGCAGGCTCAAGCCCGGGCGCAAGATGAACTGCTACTGGTGCTCCACGCAGCGGCGGACGGAACTGCTGGACCATGCGATAAAAAACGGCTACAACAAACTGGTCCTGGGCCATCACCTGGATGACATGCTGGAGACCCTGCTTATGAACATGATTAACAAAGGGGAGCTTTCCACAATGGCCCCCAGGATGACCTACCGAGACTACCCTCTCACCGTAATACGCCCCCTCTGCTACGCCGACGAGGAAAGCATCATCGCGCACGGAAAGGAACAGGGATACATGAGCGGGACCTGCACCTGCGGATACCAGGACAAATCCGCCCGCAAGGAGGCCCGGCGAAAGCTGGAGCAGCTGACGGACGGCGACGTGCAGAAAAAGAAACGCCTGCTCGCCGCCCTGAAAAACATATACCCGGAGTACCTGCCCTAGGGCCGCGCCTAGAAGTCGTCCGAACCGCCGCCCTGGACGCTCTCCAGATAGTTGTCCATGAAGCCCTTGTCCAGGAACATCGTGAGGACCAGCTGGTCCAGGTAGGGCACCTGGCAGTCGTACTCCCCGAAGGCCTCCTTGTATTCGGCAAGGAGCTTGTCCGGCAGCACCATCCAGGCGATGGACAGGCCCTTGCACAGAAGGTTCGAGAAGGAATTCATGTAGATGACCTTGTCGTTCTTGTCCGCGTTCTTGAAGGTGGAATCGATGCTGATGTTCATGGTATCATCGTTCTCTATGATGTAGCGGTAGTCCGCCTCGGAGGCCCAGTCCAGTATGCCCTGACGCCGCTCCGCCGGATCGTCCAGCGTGAACTCAGGCGGCTCCACGGGGGTGACGAACAGGATTGTCGTGCCGGATGTGAGCAGGGAATCCAGCGAGATGCCCAGGTCATCCACGACGACCTTCTTGACCCCGAAGCCCGCGTTCTTGAACAGGCGTTCCGTAGTCGTGCTCACGTCCTCGGGGATCGCGACGACCGGGGAGATGGAATGGCGCACCTGCTCCGCGTATGTCAGCAGGCTGCCCCCCTTCTTCTCGCCGGAAGGATGGCGCAGGGTGTGCAGCTGCATCAGGCGGAACACCAGCGCGCCCATGCCCGGACCGACGATGATGTTGTCCACCGGGGCCTCCACCTTGTGGAAGCGGAACATGAAGGCCGACAGGGCCTTGCGGAAGGCAGGGTCCCCAAAGCGGTCCCCCCTCTGGTTCAGGTTCACCGTCTCGTCGTTCAGCACGCTGTTGTAGCAGCGGGCCAGGAACTTCTCAAAATACTCCGCGTTGGGCACTATCACGGGCCGGCTGCTCTCCGTGCTCTCGTCATCAATGAATGCGGGCACGCTGGTCAGCGACCCCGACTGGCTGAAAAACTGGTCTACACTGTTCATTTCCGTTCCCCCCGGCCACCCGCAGCCCCGATGCCGACCGGGACAAGGCGGCCTGTTCTCCGTTTCTGTCAATTACTTTTTTTATTATGGAACATATTTCCGTATTTTTCAAGAAGGAAATCCCGGCCCCCAAGGGCGGTTCCTCATACGGCAGTCAGGCTTGATTACGCGGGGCCAATCCGCCCCTGCACGCGTCCTGACATCGCGGCGGCCTCCTCTTATTTCCTACCAGGCCGCCCCTGCCCGCGCGGACCGCCCTGGGTAGATGCCGCAATAGTCTGTGCGGGCCGCCTCCCCATATCAAAAGCGGCCGTCAGGCCTCAGCCTCATCGGGACTCCGCTCCTCAGAATCCTGCTCATCGTCAGGCCCCTGCTCGACAGGCCCCAAAACAGAGCCCATGATTTTTCCGATTATCCAGCTGAAAATCTCCCACATGATGTGGCGGACTATGAAGACCGCGCAGATTCCCAGGCACGCGCCGTCCAGCGACCTCATGAAGAAGAAACCCGCCGCGGCCCCCAGGGGCAGGAAAAGCGGCCCGGTCCTGAACTGGTGCACCTTGAGGACCAGCTGCAGGAGGAAAGTCGCCAGGCATATCCCCACGGACAGGCGCAGGAGCCAGCTTACGTGCAGGAAAAAAGCGGCCGCTCCCAAAAGCGAAAAGACGACGAAAAAGTAATAGCCTATCCGGAACAGCACCAGAAGCACAAGTCCCAGGGACATCTCAAGCCTCTCCTCCTCCTCCGGGTCCTCCAGTGGCCTGCGGCTGTTCCTTTCTATCCTGCAGCCGCACTCAGGGCACACCAGCCCGTCCAAATCCTCAATGCTGGTTATGGCAAAGTCAAATTCCTTACGGCAATTGGGGCAATATCTGTTCATCCTAACTAGATTTTCGGAATCTGAAATACAAAAGCCCACAAACATCGGCACGCATCCGGCCCGTCAGCACGCCCTGAAAACCGCCGGCGGAGGTTCTAAGGGCCGCCGTGTTGACAAAAAGCTACAAAAAGGACGGCCCGCAATCCGCTAGATTGGCATTAACGACAAGTTTGCAGGAGGTAAAAATGCAGACGGAAGAACTTTTGACGGGGGTCCACGGCCAGCTGCACGAGCTGCTCGGGGACCACAGGGCTTTCAAGCGCGAGACGCTGGACAGGCTGTCCGCGCTTGAAAAGGAAGTGAGGTCGGCGCCGGGAGCCAGGACCGCACGGCTGTGCGCGATCATCTCGGCCCTTTCGGGCGTGATGTCGCTGCTGGCGAACATGGGCATACGGCTGGCGGCCACGGCAGGGATTCTGTCCCTGGTGCTGCCGCCCGCCGCAGCCGCCGCGGGAGGCGCATCATGAGCACGGGGACGCTTGACGCAATCGCGCGGGACATGAAGGAAGGGGGAAAGAGTCCGGCAGAAATCTATGCCGCACTGCTGGGCAGCTTCCTGGGGACGCCCTACGTATGGGGCGGATCCGGCCTTTTGGGCACGGACTGCTCAGGCTGCGTCTCGGCCTGCCTCTCGCACGCGCTGGGACGGACGCTCAGGACCACGGCGGACGGGCTGTACCGGCAGCACTTCACTCAGGACGCCGGCAGCATGGACCAGCTGGAAGGCAGCATAGCAGCGGCCTTCTTCCTGGACAAAAGCGGCAAAGCCGTCCACGTCACGGGCTACATGGGGAACGGCCTGTTCGCCAACGCGTCCAGCATAGAGCAGGGCAGGAGGACCTCGCCCCGGCACCTGGACGAGCTGCTGTCCATGTACAGGAGCTTCGTCCCCCGGCTGCGGACGCTGGGACGCACGCCCAGCAAGGAGGCCGCGCAATGAAAGGAAGCACCTATGAGGGAGGGCTGGCCTCCTGCCTGGGCTACCTGGCAAAACGCGCGGTACTGCTCGCGGCAAAGCTCCTGGGTTTCAAGGGCTTCTGCCTGTTCCTTGCGACCGCGCTCCTGTTCCTGGGCAGGATCGGGGAGGATGTCTGGCTGACCCTGGCCGTCACGCTCGTGTGCAGCGCGAGCGGAATCCGCGTGCTGGACTCGCTCAGGGAGGGATCCGACGCGCTGGACTTAAAGAAATCCATTTCGGCACGGCTGGAAGACCGCGCCGGCAAAAAGGAGGAATTATATGAAACGATTCGGAATGACACTCTTACTGCCACTTTTGGCTGGAATGCTGCTGCCCTGCCCGGCCCTGCCGCAGACGGCAGCCCAACCGCAGGCGGCCAGCAGGCAGGCGGCGGCCGACAGGCAAGCGGCGGCCGACAGGCAAGCGATGCCGCAGAACGCGCCGCCGCACGCAGGGGAGCCAAAAGCACCGGCTCCGCCTCAAAGGAATTCACAGAGAAGGGCCGCAAGCGGATCCGCGCCGCCCTTGACAAAGCCGGCAGGCAAAGCAACTGAGCGCGCCGTCCCGGCCGGCCCAGGAAAAGCCCTTGCGGAAGAAGGACCCGCGCAGCCTGCCGCAGACGAAAGGCTGGACGAGCTGGAAGAAGAGCTTGGCAAAATCCTGGACGAAAGCGTTCAGGAAGCCCTTGAGGCACAGCGCAAGGCGTTCGAGCGGGACTATTCCCGCCTCTGGGACTCCCGCAGCTTCTGGAGGCGCGCCGCAATCGGGGAAGGCGGGGCCATAGTGACCTGCCTCCTGGGAGGCTTCCTCATCTGGAACCTGACCAGGTAAAGCACGGGGTAAAGCACGGGGGCACGTGACAAGCCCCCCGCCGCACGGTCCACCGTGCGGCAGCTTTCCCAGAGACACAGCCCGGACCCACGGCCTCAGGCCCCTCCACAAACAACCGACCCCGCCCGGCCCAAGCCCCACGGCTCAAGCCCCGCGGCCCAAGTCCCACGGCAGCGGCACCTTTCCTTTTTACCGGATTCATGCTACACTCATCCTGCCATACCAAGGAGGCAGACATGAAAAGACGCATCGCGGCCCTGGCCGCGCTTTCCGCGCTCCTGCTGGCCGCGACCGCAGGCAGCATACGCGACCGCCAGAACGAGCAGCGCTTCATCCGCAAGAACCAGATAAAATACAAGAACTTCAACGGAACCCCCAGGAACACCGTCATATTCTACGGCGGCTTCCACGGAACGGAGAACGACCTCGTGTTCAGGCAGGTGGACCCGGAGCATGACCCGGAAGTCCAGGCCACCGCAGGGGACGAATTCTTCATCTCCAAGCCCGTCAGGTTCGGCACCCGCTATGTGCTGGAATACTGGTACTGGACTGACAGCGAAGAAAACTACGAAGGGTTCTCCGCCTCCCGCAACTTCACCGAGGACAACAGCCCCCTTGTCATAGACGTGCCCTACGAGCCGGGCTTCTACTACTTCGGCTACTACGACGGACGGCCCTCCATAACGACGGGCCAGCTTGTGGAATGGGACAAGAACACTTCCATAGAGATGAAGCCGGCCGCGCTCAAGCAGGCCATAAGCTGCTACCGGGGAACCGAATGGGCGCCGCTGCTCAGGGAGGAGCTGAAGAAAGCGAAGGCCGAGCTGAAAGAATACAGGGCGAACCGCAGGGCCTCCCAAAAGGCCGGGGAATAATCCCCCGCGGCGGACGACGAGGCGCTGGATTATGCCATAAAAGACAACCTGCTCGATGGTTTCTTCAGGTCGCAGAAAATGGAGGTTTTGAACATGAGCTTGACGGAGTTTGACCAGGAGGAGTACGACCGCAACAGGCGGAGGGAAGTGATGATGGAAACTGCCAGCAACATGCTGGCAAGAAACTATCCAGTGGCCGACATTGCCGAAATAACCGGCCTCTCAGTCGAGGACGTAAAGGCTTTGTCCGCCAGCCCGCTTTCACCGGCATCCCATCAGAATCGCCAAAGCTGAGTTTTTTACGGCAGCACGCGCGGGCGCTACGGGCGGTCCATCGTCTGCCCCAATCGGCCCCAATCGCCCTGCACCTCCAAGCGACACACACCACCACCCCGCGCGAAAAATTTCCCACGGTAAAACGTACATTCCTGCATCCTGACCGGAGATGTATAGGCGTAGGCATCGAGCTTGCGGCAGACCTTTGGCCGAGGCTTCCCTTCCGGGAATCCGCAGGTGGTTCCGCGGCCCGTGCCCTGCGAAAGCACCACCCAGCACCATAAAGGAGAAACGCATGGAAAACACAGGAATTTCTGGGAGCTATGCCCAGCCGGGGCGCCCCTTGCCCGCCCGCGAATACAAGGACAGGCTGTTCAAGGTCGTCTTCGGCAGGGATACGGAGCAGAGCAAGCG
>CAMNGY010000052.1 GCA_946538795.1 uncultured Treponema sp. | reverse complement strand
GCAGGCTGGGTGATTTATGCTTTGACGGGGGAGAGGAAATGAAATTTTTCAGGAGGAAAAAGCCTACTCTTGGTTACGACAAAAACGGCGGGCTTGTTCTCACGGATTATGAGCCGCTTACAATCACAATCACGCATGTTTTGAATGCAAAGTGCGGACTGGGCTGGACAAGCAACAGCCACTCAGGTCTCCCGGTTCCGGTCTTTGCCCTTGGGGGCGGTCAAGCAGATTGTAGCCCCCCTGCTATACTATCATTCCGAAAAATTTAACTCAGATTTAACATTTCCATCCCCAAAATCTAATATTTTTAAACTATAATCTGTATTGATATAGAATGAAGCGGTGCCAATACTCTGTCTTATTGCAGAACGGCCCATTTTTTCGATTATTGGAGACAGAAAATGAAAATTAAATCATTGACTTTACGAATTTTTATAAACACGTTTTTGGTGGGCGTTGCGGTCTATTTTGTCTGCGCGGTGATTTTCATCGACTCGTTTTACAGGTATTTTGAGGACAAGATTTTTTCGGAGCTGGAGAACGAATGCGACTATCTTTCGTTGCTGCCAGATTTTGCGGAAATAAAGACGGGGAACAGAATCACGGTCATAGATTTTCAGGGGAACGTGATTTTTGACAATCAGACGGATCCGGCGGAAATGGAAAACCATGCCTCAAGAGCTGAGTTCATTGAGGCAATGGAAAAAGGAAGGGCAAGGGTATCGCGCTATTCCTCGACCATGCTTCAGAAGAACCTTTACTTTGCCAGGCGGCTCGAAAACGGCACGGTGCTGCGGATTTCCTGCCGGCAATATACGGCGGGAGTTTTGGTGTTCGGATTAAGCCAGGCTCTTTTATGCCTGCTTGCGATTGCGCTGATTATTTCCGGTGTGGCGGCATTTTGCCTTTCAAAACGAATCACAAGTTCCATCGAAAAAATCGACTTTGACAAGCCCGAGGAAAACGAGACGTTCATCGAGTTCCAGCCGTTCATAAAGCGGATCAGCGACGAGAACTTTGAGAAAAAACAGCGGGAAGAAATCCGCCGTCAGTTTTCCGCGAATGTAAGCCATGAGCTGAAAACTCCGCTCACGAGCATAAGCGGTTTTGCGGAGATTATGAAAGACGGCTCTGCTGATGAAAAAACGATGCGCAACTTCTCAGAGGACATCTACAATGAAAGCCAGAGACTGATTCGCCTTGTGAACGACATTTTAAAGCTCTCCAAGCTCGACGAAGAATCCATCACGATGGAAAAAGAAGAAATCAGCATGGCGGAAATCTGCCTTGCCGTGATAAAATCTTTGGAGCCTTATGCAAACAAGAAGAATGTTTCCGTCGAACTTGAAAACAAAACGAAAGAACAGGTTTGTATACACGGAGTTCCCGCAGTCATACAGGAGATGATTTTTAATCTTGTCGAAAACGCAGTCAAATATAACAAAGAAAACGGGAATGTTGTCGTGAAAATTGAAAATGTTGACCTTGGAAAACGGTATCTGAAACTTTCTGTCAAAGACACGGGGATAGGAATCGCAGAAAACCAGCAGGAAAGAATCTTCGAGCGCTTTTACAGAATCGACAAGAGCCGCGCAAAAGACACGCAGGGCAACCGGACGACAGGCACAGGGCTCGGGCTTTCAATTGTAAAGCACGGTGCGAAATATCATAACGCAAAGCTGAGCGTCAGAAGCAAGTCCGGAGAAGGAAGCGAATTCTGCCTTCTGTTCCCGCTGGCACAATGCTTTACAAATATCTGAATCTCGTGTATCCTTGCTGCAGGGACAGTTATGATGCAGCAGATCACCGATGCGGACGAGAAGAATCCCTGCCAGATATACGTGATGTCCCTGTAGTGCGACAATATAGAAGACAAAACTGCAGGCGGTAAAAAATTGATTCATGGCTTGCATAAAGTTTTGAATTGTGCTATAAGGGAACTATCTTAGTTTTCAGGAGGTTGAGATAGATTTATGATTCGTTTCTCTTGCGTTTCGGCCTCCGCTTGCCTGGCATAAAAGCTGTCACACAGTCCTTGTCCTAGGAGCGGAGCTGCGCTGGAATATCCGTCAGGATATGCATTCTCGCTTTTAGGAAATTCAAATGAAATCAAATACTCTGATTTCTGCCCGCGTCTCATGCGTGCAGAAAAATCTGTTTACCCTCCTGCCCTGCGCCGAAGACGGCACGGTACGGCCTGACTCCGAATTCACCGGCACGCTGAAGGGGAAGTTTCACAATCTCGGGCTGGAATGCCCGGTCGTCGGGGATTACGTGAAGGTCATCACCAATGAGTACGGGGACGCGCTCATCGACGAGGTGCTGCCCCGCACGAGCGCGTTCAAACGCCCTGACCGGGGCGGACATGCGGAATCATACGTGAAGCACCTTCACGAGGAGACGCTCGCCGCAAATTTCGATTACGTGTTCATCGTCACGTCCCTGAACCAGGATTACAGCGAGAACAGGATTGCCCGCTACGTTTCCATCACGCTGAACACCGGCGCGAAGCCTGTCGTAATCCTGTCCAAGGCCGACCTGTGCGATGACGTCGGGCTGAAGCTGGAGATCACGCGGGCGGTCTGCGACAAGGCGGACGTCATCGCAATCAGCTCGCTGACCGGCTACGGCATGGATCAGCTTGCGCCCTATATGCAGGAGGGCAAGACGATCGCCTTCGTCGGATCCTCCGGCGTCGGCAAATCGACTTTGCTCAACACCCTGAACGGCTCGCCGCTGATGAAAGTGAGCGACATCCGCGACGGGGACGGAAAGGGGCGGCACACCACGACATACCGCCAGCTCTTCCGCCTGCAGAACGGGGTCTGGATCATGGATACCCCCGGCCTGCGCGAGATCGGCCTGCTCGGCATGGAGGACGGCATAAACGAGACATTCCCGGATGTCACGTCTCTTTTCAGCCAGTGCAGGTTCAGCGACTGCTCCCACACCTGCGAGCCGGGCTGCGCGGTCCGTGCGGCCTTGCAGGACGGTTCGCTCAGTGAGGAGCGCTGGCAGACATATCTTAAGCTCCACAGCGAGAACCAGTGGGGCAAAGAGAAGATGATGCAGATCGCGAAGTTCACGAGGGAGTACCAGAAGAACCGCTACCGGGGCTGGAAGGTGTAGGCCGGAAGGAGCTTGTGCCGTCCCTGTCCTGTCATGGGGGCGGCACTCCGTGCGGGCGGGGCAGCCGGCCTGTCCTCGGGAAACCGGCGGCTATTAGTGGGGCAGGGAGGAATAAGTACTGTAAAAAACTGCTCCGAACATACTAAAAAGTGTTGTAAAAAACTGCTCCAAACGCCCTGCAAAGTGTTGTAAAAAAGTGTCTCACATGCTATCATGTGCGTAAAGGGAGCGGTTTGATGTTCAAAAGAAAGGTGTATGATGCTCTTGCCGAGTGGAAGGAGAAGTATTCCCCAAGATACGCGGCGATGCTGGAAGGAGCTCGGCGCGTCGGAAAATCAACGGTCGCCGAAGAATTTGCCCGGAACAACTTCAAATCCTACATAAAAGTGGATTTCGCCAACGTCAAGAAAAATATCCTTGAAGTTTTTGACGACATCGCTTCCCTTGATATTTTCTTTTTAAGGCTTCAGGCCGCAACCGGCATAACGTTGTATCCTGGTGAGTCTGTCATCATCTTTGATGAGATACAAAAGGCTCCCCTTGTGCGACAGGCAATCAAGTACCTTGTGGCAGATGGCCGCTATTGCTATATTGAGACAGGGTCTCTCATAAGCATAAAGAAAAATGTTTCCGACATCGTTATTCCTTCCGAGGAATATTTTATACAGGTCTACACTATGGATTACGAGGAGTTCTTATGGGCTGTGGGGACCGACACATATAACGTTCTGAGGGAACTGTATAAAACAAACAAAGCTGTCGGTGAGCAGCTCAACAGGAAATTGATGCGTGATTTCCGCATATATATGGCTGTCGGCGGGATGCCTCAGGCTGTGGAGGCATACATCAATCAAAATAACTTCGAAGATATTGACAGGGTGAAGCGGGGAATTCTGAAGCTTTACGAGGAAGATTTCTATAAGATTGATGACAGCGGTCGGTTGTCAAAAATGTATAACTCCATACCAGGTCAGCTGGCGGCCAACAAGAACCGGTATGTCATATCAAGTGCAACCAGAAAAAGGACTACGACCAAGGACAAAGAGATTTTCTCGCAGCTTCTAGATTCCAAGACTGCGCTGATATCGTATAACGTCATGGATCCCAGCGTGTCATTGAGCGCGACTGTCGATGATGAGGCATATAAGCTGTATCTTTCGGATACAGGATTGTTCACGACGATGCTCTTCAACTCCGCCGACAAATCGTATACGGAGATTTACAGTAAGCTTCTGGGTGACAAGCTTGATGTCAATCTGGGATACCTGTATGAGAATGTTGCCGCGCAGATAATTGCTTCTGCCGGTCACAGGCTTTTTTATCATACGTGGAAAAAGCAGGACGACGTTCATTATTATGAGGTTGATTTTCTGATTGCCTCCAAAGCAAAACTTGTCCCGATTGAAATAAAGTCTTCCAATGTCAACACACATAAGTCTATATCTGTGTTCTCGGACAAGTACTCGAAGAAGGTATACAAACAGTATCTCTTTTCTCAGAAGGATGTCGGACATAAGAATCAGATTCTATTTAAGCCCATATATATGCTTCCATTTGTTCTGGAAGAGCTTTCTGAGTAAAGGGGGAAGCACAAACATGAAAACGATAGAGATTACCGGGGAGAACTATTCCGGGAATTGGGATAAGTCCCGCACGGCGTGCAGGGGAATCGTGATGAATGGCACGCTCATCCTTTTGTCGTATGAGACGCAGACCGGCCTGTACATGATTCCGGGCGGCGGGATGGAGGACGGTGAGGATGAGGCTTCATGCTGCGTGCGGGAGCTCGCGGAAGAAATGGGGCTCGTCACGGAGCCCTCGGCATGCGTGCTTGAGATAGATGAATACTATGAGGACTGGAAATATATCAGCAGGTATTTCATGTGCGAGGTCACAGGCAGATGCGGGCAAAAGCTGACGGAGAGGGAAAAGTCCGCAGGGATGGAGCCGCGCTGGGTTCCCGTGGACGAGGCCATTGAAATCTTCTCAAGACACGGGGAGTATGCCGCGAGCGACGAAATGCGCCGGGGGTTATACCTCCGGGAATACAATGCGCTGGTGAACGTAACGGCAAAGTGAGGGGGGGAGGATAAGGAACGATGGATATTTCGGCGATAATCGGAGAAAGCTCCGAATATGACAAAAAGCAGTCCCTGGAAAAAAAACGCCCCAAAAGCTGGTGCAAGAGCGTGAGCGCCTTTGCGAATTCCTTTGGCGGGAAACTGATTTTTGGCATTGCTGACGATGATGCTGTCGTCGGACTTGAAAATGCCCGAAATGACGCGGAGGTCATGAGCGAGATTATAAAAACGCACCTGAATCCGATACCTGAATTCAAGCTTTCGTTTGAGCATATTGAAGGCAAAAGTATAATCATCCTGGACATATATGCGGGAAATCAGACCCCTTACTACTATCAGGGGGACGGACATCTTGTCGCCTTCGTGCGGGTGGGGAACGAAAGCGTCCAGGCTTCGCCTTCCCAGCTGCGGGAGCTTGTCGTAAAGGGTTGCGGGCAGACGTATGACAGCCTGAAATCCCCATATAATTTTGAGGATATGGCGTTCACAAAATTGCGCTCGGTATATTTTCAGAAAACCGGGCATTCGTTTGAAGAAACCGATTACGAGTCGTTCGGCATTTTGGACGCGAACGGGAACCTGACGAATGCGGGCGCGCTCATAGCGGATGAATCGCCCGTGCGCCACTCGCGGGTCTTCTGTACCCGCTGGAACGGGCTCACAAAAGCCTCCGGGCTGATAGATGCTTTGGATGACGCTGAGTATTCAGGAAGCCTTATCTCGCTTTTGCAGGAAGGGCTTGCTTTCATCAGCCGCAACACGAGGAAAGCGTGGAGAAAGACCGCCACGAGCAGGATAGAGATGCCAGACTACCCGGAGCGGGCATATCTTGAGGCTTTGGTGAACGCGCTTATTCACCGGAACTATTTTGAGCTTGGAAGCGAAGTTCACATCGATATGTTCGATGACCGCCTTGAGATTTACTCTCCCGGAGGCATGATTGACTGTTCTACGCTTGAGGGAAAGGATTTGATGAGGATTCCTTCCCGGCGGAGGAATCCCGTCCTTGCGGATATTTTCAGCCGCCTCAATTTCATGGAGCGCCGTGGAAGCGGGTTCAAGAAGATTTTGGACGCGTACAGGGATTCTGAGAAGAAGCCTGAGTTCAAGACTGACTTCGGTGATTTCCTCATTGTTTTCCCGAACGAGAATTACGGGAATGCCGAGCTTGTCACCCAAGCTGACCAGGTACATGACACAATAAATGACAGGATAAATGATAGGATAAATGATAGGATAAATGATAGGATAAATCTCTCGGAAAAAGAACGAATTGTATATGAAGAAATAAAGCGGGAGCCAGCGATAACAGTTCCTAAGCTTATTGAATCAACAGGTTTTTCAGAGCCAACTATAAATCGGGCCTTGAAGAGCTTGCGCGAGAATGGTTTTCTTATCCGCATCGGTGCAAGGAAGAACGGGCACTGGGAGGTGCAGGATGGGAAATAAGCCTGGGACGGGGCGGTAACGAGGACAAACAGATGAAATACAATCAACCAATTACATTAAAAAACGGGAAAGAGGCGGTGCTCAGGAACGGGGAGGCGGCGGACGGGAAGGCCGTCTACGAGAACTTCAACGCAACCCATGCGGAGACGGACTACCTGTTATCATACCCTGACGAGAACAGCTATGACCCGGAGCAGGAGGCGAAGTTTCTGGACGGAAAGGCGGCAAGCCCGAACGAGATAGAAATCCTCGCCTTCGTTGACGGGAAGCTCGCGGGCATGGCCGGGATCGAAGCAGTCGGGTCGAAGTGCAAGCTGAGGCACCGGGCAGAATTCGGCATCAGCATCCTGCGGGAATACTGGGGTCTGGGGCTGGGCAAGGCCCTCACGACCGCCTGCATAGAGTGCGCGCGGGAAGCCGGCTACGGGCAGCTGGAGCTCAACGTCGTCGCCGAAAACGGGCGGGCAGTATCCCTGTACAGGGACGCGGGCTTTGTGGAGTTCGGGCGGAACCCCAGGGGCTTCAGGTCCCGGCTGAGCGGCTATCAGGAGCTGGTCTATATGAGGCTTGAATTATCACGGACATAAGGAGATGACAACTATGAACCAGCGAGGACGGCTTGCAGATGCTCGTGTGCGGGATAGACGGCAAGCGGATTGCCTAGCATGGCACAGGGCGACGGGGAGCCGGAGAAGTCACGGCTCTATATACATAGGTAATGTTATTGGGGTAAAATGAAAGACGAGCTTTTTGAAAAGAACTTGATTCTGGAATCGGATCGGCTTGTCCTGCGGCCTCTGGAAGAAAGGGACGCGGAGGATGTGTTCGAGATTTTCTCCGACGGCGAGGTGATGCGCTATTACGACCTGCTCCCGTTCAAAAGCATGGAGGAGGCCCGGAGGCAGACCCGCTTTTTCATGCAGTCGCTCAAGGACAGGACGATGATCCGCTGGGGCATCGTGCTCCGGGAAAACGCGAAGCTCGTCGGAACATGCGGCCTCTTCGCATTTTCCGATGACGACAAGAAGGCCGAGATGGGCTATGAGCTGAACAGAAACTACCAGCGCAGGGGGATAATGGGCGAGGCCCTCACGCTCGTGCTGGACTTCGCCTTCTCAAGCTCGGATATGAACAGGATCGAGGCATTCATCGAACCGCCGAACACAGCATCGCAGGCCCTCGCGGGCAGGCTGGGATTCGTCAAAGAGGGAGAGATGCGGGACTACGAGCTCTGCCGCGGCAAGCTCATCGACATCACGCTCTGGGCCCTCCTCAGGCGCGACTGGGAGA
>CAMNGY010000051.1 GCA_946538795.1 uncultured Treponema sp. | reverse complement strand
GACATGAAGGACATGCGTCCCCTCCCCTATTCGCAGCCCAGGCTTGAGGATGATGATTTCCCCGTATTGGATACCGAGAAGGATCTCACGTTCACGGTCATCTATGACATATTCCCCCAGGTTCAGATTGCCAAGCTGGACGGAATAAAGATAAAGGTTCCCCAGTCCGAGGTCACGGACAAAGATCTGGAGAAGGAGCTGAAGTCCATCCAGGAGCGCAATGCGGCCGTCATTGACAAGAAGGATGATGATCCTGTGGAAAAGGACGACATCGTGACGATTGACTACAAGGAAATCGCCGATGACGGGTCTGTCATTTCCGGAAGCGAGAGGGAAGGCTTTGTTTTCACGGAAGGCTCCGGCGAGAACCTCTTCAGGTTGGATGATGATATCCTGGGAATGAAGAAGGATGAGACCAAGGTCGTAACAAAGAGCTATCCGAAGGATGACAAGGATGCAGACCTGGCCGGAAAGACAAAGAAGATAAGCGTCACCGTAAAGCAGATAAAGGTAAGGAATCTCCCCGCGCTGGACGATGAGCTTGCACAGGACGTGAACGAAAAGTACAAGACGCTGGATGACCTGAAGAAAGACATAAACCGCAGCCTGAACACTGCTCTTGACAGGAAGCTGGCGGAGGTAAAGAGGCAGGAGCTTCTGAAGCAGCTGCTTGAGAAGAACAGCTTCGATTTGCCCAAGTCCATGGTCCGGGCCGAGAATGACGGACGCTGGAGGATGATGGCCCAGCAGTTCAAGACCACTCCCGAGGAGCTGGAGAAGATGGTCAGCGCGAGCGGGCAGACCAAGGAGACCATGCTCAAGCAGTGGGTCGGAGATACCGAGCAGGCCCTGAAGAGCCGCATCATCGTAGACCAGCTCCTTCGCGACAGGAACATCAGTGCGACTCCCGATGAAATAGAGGAGGAGTACAAGAAAATCGCCGAGCAGAACGACATGACCTTGGACGAGGTGAAGGATCACTACAAGGACATGCAGGCGAAAGAATATCTTGTTGACGAGGTCAAGGAGAACAAGCTCTTTGAGACCCTGTACAAGGAAATAAAGGTTGAGAAGGGCGATAAGCTTTCCTTCTCCGATTTGTTCAAGGAAGGGGCGGAAGGCTAATTCCCCCGCAAGGAGATGAAGACGGAATGTAGGCCTCACTTGCCACATTCCGTTTTTTTGTTTACATTATCAGTGGAGAATTTATGAACGAATACATGAACACGCTGGTCCCGACGGTAATAGAACGGAGCGGCAACGGGGAGAGAGCCTATGACCTTTTCTCCCGCCTTTTGCGCGACAGGATTATTTTTGTTGACGGTGAGATAAACGATGCCTCAGCAGACCTTGTGGTCGGCCAGCTTCTCTACCTTGAGAGCGAGAACCCTAACAAGGATATAAACATATACATCAACAGCCCCGGAGGTTCCGTCACAGCCGGCCTTGCGATTTATGACACGATGCAGTACGTGAAGTGCGACATACAGACAATCTGTATGGGTCAGGCAGCCAGCATGGGAGCTATACTGCTTGCAGGCGGTACCATCGGGAAGCGCTATGCCCTCCCCTCCAGCCGCGTCATGATCCATCAGCCTTGGGGCGGAGCCCAGGGACAGGAGAGCGACATAGCGATTCAGGCAAAGGAAATAATAAGGCTGAAAAAACTTTCCATAGATTACTTCGCCAGCAAGACAGGCAAAAGCGCGGAAGAAGTCGCTAAGGATATGGAAAGGGATTTCTATATGTCCGCCGAGGAAGCGCTGGAATACGGAATCATTGACCACATAATGAAGAGCGCAAAGGAGGAGGCAAAATGAGGGGTTTTGGAAGAAGCGACCAGCAGTTTTGCGCCTTCTGCGGAAGGCCTGCGGACGGAAACCGCCGCATAGTAAAGGCACCAAATTCAGACGTGTACATCTGTGAGAACTGTGTTTCCGCATGCCAGTCCCTTTTGAACGATGAAAGGCATTCCATTGCCCCCATCAACATGGATGACGTCCCTACTCCCAAGGAATTCAAGGAATTCTTGGATCAATACGTGATCGGTCAGGACCAGGCAAAGAAAGTCCTGTCCGTTGCAGTGTACAATCACTACAAGCAGCTGTCTCTTCCAAAAGAGAAGCAGCTTTCCCAGGATGTGAAGATTGAGAAGTCGAACATACTTCTCCTGGGACCCACAGGAAGCGGCAAGACCTTGCTTGCGAAAACTTTGGCCCAGAAGCTGAAGGTTCCGTTCGCCATTGCCGATGCGACTACGCTCACGGAGGCCGGTTATGTCGGTGAGGACGTGGAGAACGTCCTGCTCAAGCTCATAAATTCCGCTGATGGTGACGTCAGCGCGGCCGAGCGCGGGATTATATTCATCGATGAGATTGACAAGATAAGCCGCAAGAGCGAGAATACTTCTATCACGAGGGATGTTTCCGGAGAAGGCGTACAGCAGGCTCTCCTGAAAATCCTGGAAGGAACGCATGCCTCTGTTCCTCCGCAGGGCGGACGCAAGCATCCTAACCAGGAGATGATCGACATAGACACGACGAACATTCTTTTCATCTGCGGAGGAGCTTTCGTCGGCCTGGACAAGATAATCGAGCAGAGGCTTTCATCCTCATCCATAGGATTCGGGGCAGAAGGAACCCACCGTACCGAAGAGGAGAGGATGGAGCTTCTGAATCAAGTCACTTCCGATGATTTGGTTCGCTTCGGAATCATTCCTGAACTGATCGGACGTCTCCCGATTACATGCGCCTTGAAGGAGCTGGACCGCTCTGACCTGGTCAGGATACTGACGGAGCCGAAGAATGCCATAACCAAGCAGTTCGAGGCAAGTTTTGCCATTGATGACGTGGATCTCACCTTCAATGAGGAGGCCATACAGGAGATAGCGGACATTGCCATAAAGAACAAGACCGGAGCGCGCGGTCTTCGTGCCATAGTCGAAAAGATTCTGCTTGACCTTATGTTTGAGATTCCGAGCATCAAGGGCAAGAAGAAGCTTGAGATTACGAAAGATATCGTGGCCAACAAGAACATCCCCGGCCCCGAGATGCTGCTTGTGGACCAGAAAACCGCATAATTCAGCCTTAACCGCAGACGGACTCAAGGATTTCCACGGTCCGTCGCGCGGTCTTTTCCCAGCTGTATTCCTCAGCTTTTTTCAGCCCCTTCTGTACCAGCGACTCCCTGAGAGCTGAGTCCGAGATGATTCTTTCAATGCATGAAGCCATATCGTCAATGCTGTCAGAGTCGAAGTAAATGGCCCCGTCTCCTGCAATCTCATGCAATGCCCCGCTTGACGAGCATGCCACCGGAAGCCCCGATGCCATGGATTCCATGACGGGCAATCCCACGCCTTCGTTTACGGAAGGAAATACGCATGCCTCGGCATTGCGGTACAAGTCGCCGAAATTCTCGTGCGGGAAGTAGCCTGTCAGGAAAATGTCGCTGGCATACTGTGAGGACAAGGCCTCGTTCCTGATGCTCTGGAAGTACTTCCCCTCGCTTCCAGCAATGACCAGCCTGTGAGGTGCTCCTGTCCTCTCCTTGAATACGGAGAAGGCCTTTATGAGCTCCACATGTTTCTTTGCCTCCCCATGCATGCGGCTGGGGTAAATGATGTAGGGCCTTTTTATGGCGAAAGGCTTTATATCAACGACGGTATTCTCAGTCTTGCCGATTGGAGTAAAGATGCCGTGGTCTATTCCGCTGTACACGACCTCAAGCCGTTTGGGCCTGACCCGGCATCGCTCAAGGTCCTGCTTTACGTACTCGCTCCCTGCAATTATGCAGTCGGCGGAGGACAGGGATTTGATGAGAATGCTCTTGTAAAGGCCGGAGTCCTCATCCTTGAGGAACGAAGACAGAATGTCGTTCATGATGACGACACCGGGCCTGGCATACCTGAACGGAAGGATCTGGGGACCAGCAGCATAAAGAACCGCATCATAAGAGCATTTTTTCGTGAAGGAAGGGCAACTGCATATATGCCACAGCCGCTCCATAATCAGGCTGTCCGGCAAATGCACTGAAGTAAACGGCAGCGCCCTGTTCTCTGTATATGTATACCGGTCTATTTCAGGTCCAAACAGCTCCCAAGAAACGGAATCCGTTTCGGGAAGCGCGTTTATGAGGGATACAAGGTAGGACCCACGGCCAGACCGGCCGCTGTCGCATCCGAAGCTGTCTATTCCAACTTTCATTAAAAAAGCATACCACAAAAAGATAAAAAATGCTATAGTGTGGGCATGAGCAAGACATTCACAGAGCTAGGCATAGGAGAGCAGCTGGTCCGCCGGCTGGAGGCAACAGGCATACAGACGGCGACACCCGTGCAGGAAAAGGTAATACCGCTTATAGCGGATGGCAGGAACATACTGTTCCAGAGCGAGACAGGGACAGGAAAGACCTTCGCATACCTTCTTCCCCTCCTCCAGAGGCTTTTTGACGGGGATAACGAGGACAAGCAGGTGAGGCTTCTTATAGTCTCCCCGACCCTGGAGCTTTGCTCTCAAATAAGGGATCAGGTGAAGCTCTGCACGGACAGGGGATGCGCTCTCCTTGTCGGAGGTGTCCCCATAAGCCGGCAAGTTGAGAAGCTCAAGGAGAAGCCTTCCATAGTGATCGGAAGCTCGTCCAGGCTGCTGGAGCTCATACATTTGAAGAAACTCAAGGCAGACAGCATAAAGGCCCTGGTCCTGGACGAGGCCGACCGCCTGCTTTCCCCGGAATTGCGGGAAGCCACCGAAGGGATGATTTTCCGCCTTAACAAGGATGTTCAGCTTGTCGGGAATTCGGCGACAGTCAGCGCCTACACGAAAAAGATAATCACAGAAGCCCGCATAAAAGATGAGATAGAGCTGGTGGAGATGCCGGAAGAGGATGTTCTGCGCTCCAGGATAGAGCACTGGGCCTTGTTTGCCGAACGCCGGGACAAGATAGACACCCTCAGGTCATTCATCCGGGCTGTAGGCCCCCAGAAGCTCCTGGTGTTCACCAGCAGGCTGGATCAGGTGGAAAACATAGTCCAGAAGCTCCGTTACAAGCACATTGATTGCGAGGGACTTGGGGCTAAGGCTGACAAAAAGAAGCGCAAGGCGGCCTGGGACACATTCAAAAGCGGGAAATGCAAGATACTTGTGACAACCGATGTTGCCGCGCGGGGACTGGACATAAATGGTGTGACGCACGTCGTCCAGATGGATTTGTCCGAGGAGAAGGATGTCTTCATCCACCGGGCCGGCAGGACAGGGCGGGCTGGAAGGAAAGGCTTCAACTGCGTGATTGGGGATGAATGGGAAGTGAGAAGATTTGCCGCATTGGAGAAGAAACTGGGGCTGGTCGTATACCCGAAAATGCTGTACAAGGGCAAGCTTATAGCCCCGCAGCAACAGGACAACGGCCCCCAGCCTGCCATGCCTAACGCAGAATCTGATCGCCAACCTTGAAATAAAGGTTTTTGTTTCCGAAGAAAGACCTGTAAGCGTCCCTTTCCCATTCGAATTCCATGGAGTCACGGACGAACAGGCTCTTTGGCCGGTGAACGATGGGAATCAGATAAACAGGCTCATCTGATTCCGAGGAGAATATCTTGTCATAGCGGTCCAGCATCTCCTTGTTGTATGCTGCGGCATCGCCTTTCAACAAGTCCTTCCAGGCATTGGCGACGGTTGACATTGAGTCTTTAAGCGAAAAAAAGCAGAAAACGAGCGTGCCGCAGGCCGTGAAAGCGAGCAGGGACTTCCTGCTCGCCGTCATGCGGCTGAATATTCTCCTCACAGCGCAGGCTCCGTCCCGGACGCGGACAAAATCGCCCTCAGAATCAGAGGCGACAGACTTGTCAAACAGCGCAAAGAAGCTGCGAAACAAGCTGGTGAAAAGAGCTATGAGGTACAGGAAAATCAGGACATACAAGGTCCACGCATAGCGGGGCATTACGAACACGTCAGGCGTGGCAAAGCTGAATATGGCGGCTGTTCCAAGGATAATGAGGAAAAACGGGAGCACCGCGAGCGGGGAAAAGCCCAGCCCCCGCTTGCGCAGGGCAAAGGCAGAGGCCAGTGAAAGCAGGACCACGGACGGCAGGTAACGGCGCTGGGAGACCAGCTGCCTGAAATAGCGGCTGAAATATATGCCCACGCTGAGCAGCATTTCCCTCATGGTCACGGCCAACGTGAGGCCAGAGTTCGTCCCCCCCGTATACTTACCGACAAAGCCGTCTGCATCGGGAGTTACCAAAGTCCGGACCGTAAGGAAGTTCCTTGCGAATACTATCAGGCAAATGACGAGGAAGGCTGTATGCAGGAAATTTATCCTGCGCCTCTTGACCAGGCTGTGCAGCATGAAGGAAAAAGAAAAGCACCCGCAGATAAACGGGAAATATTCCATGGAAAAGATGCAGAATATGAACGACAGGAAACTGAGCGCCCCATAGATAACCAGCTTCCTTCCTTCTGCACAATAAGCAAGTACGGAGAAAGAGAGAAACAGGAGGAAGTAAGCTAAGCCGGCATTGTAACCAGAACTGCTTACCAAGTCAAAGAATGCCATCGTCGGATAATGTACGGAGTTGAATATCAGGTAGATAAAAAGGGAGTAAAAAAAGAGGCTCCTGCACCCGCCGAAATGGAAGTAAGCCCTGTCCAGGGAAAAGAAAAGAATGCTGGACGCAGCCCAAAATAGGGCGACATAGAAAGCGGCCGAAAGATGGTACACCTTCAGGAATGAATAGAAAAGTCCTTCGCTCATCCCCTCCGGGTGGTTATAGAGCCCGGAAAAGAAGAAATTCGCAAAGTTTATTCCGCCACGGAACGAGAAGAAACTGGAGAAGGACAGATCAGGGCCTTTTTTGTCCAAAAGAAGCCTGAAAATCCACCAGTTGTCGAAATCTCCGGGATGATTGTAGCGGCAAAGGAGAAAAAAAGGAATGACTGTCATCGCAAGCACGGTCAAGGAGAAAAAAATAAGGCATACATCCGTATTCTTCAGCTTCCGGCCGGCAAACAGGCGGAAACTCACGCCCCGCATCTCCGTATGGCTTCCAGCAAGGCGGCCTCGTCAGGGCAAGTCTCCAGAACAGTCTTGAAATCCTTGTCCTTAGCCAAGTTCGCAATGGCAGACAGGATATCCAGATGCTTCTGTGATGCGGAGGTAAGCAGTATGAAAAAAACGTATACCTTGCGGCTGTCCGGAGCCTGCATGTCTATCGGCTCCTTCAGGAAGCAAACGGCAATGCGCTGGTCAGCAGGATCATCGATAACTTTCTTGTGGGGATGAGGCAGGGCAATGCCGTTGCCGACGGCTGTGCTCAGAATTTTCTCACGCTCCATAAGCTCCTTCTGCAGATCCTGAGCATCCAGCCCTGAGGGAAGATTCATCTTGGATACTGCTGATGAAAACAAATCAGAAATGCTCGTACCCTCAATGCTGTATACCCCGCCCTTCTTAATCAACGAACACAAATCTTCCGTAGAAAACATAATCACCTAACCACCTTGAACCTGCTGCAGTTGTTCTCGTCTATGGCACCAAGCAGGATCTCTTCTATATCTTCATAATTCCATTTCATGCCATCAATGGAAACCAATATAGCATCACTATCATTTTCGACATCTTTATCACTGTAACTATAGGAAAGAATGTTCAGAAGATGGCTGTACAACTGGGTCAGGATAACCAGCTCCTGCTGGGGGAATTCATTCAGGTCCCCCTCGCATCCGTCCACCTTGAACATGAGGGAATTCACCTTCTTGAACAGCTCCAGGGACTGCATTCTGATTGGCCCTGAAGTCTGATCCATGAACCAGTTGTAACTGCCTTTCAGCATGAACGCCCTCTTGGCCAGGTTCTGCATGACAAGCATTTTCTCACCATCATGAAATACGTAATCCTCCGGATACAGGTTTGTCAGCAGCTCCTCCAAGTCATCCTTGTGCTGGTAGTACATATTAAGGACAGCCTGATCCCAA
>CAMNGY010000050.1 GCA_946538795.1 uncultured Treponema sp. | reverse complement strand
AAAAGCCGTGGACAGAGATGAAAGGTTATGATAGGCCAAAGGGAAGGTGCTCAAATTCAAAGTGTCACTAAATGACACCGCAGTATGTTAAAATATAGTCCGAAAGGGAGTTGCTAAATGAAGTTGTATTACAGTCCGACTTTTAAGGGGTTTGTTTATACGGATTCCAAAAGGCTTATGTTCAATGAAAGGATCGTCGATACGGCTATGTTGATTGAGGAAATAAAGCTTCATGCCGGTTTGGGGTCTGAAAAGAAGGAAACCCTTGAGCGGACCGTGGACTACTACAAGGCCATGAAAAAGTACATGGAGAAGAATCCTGGCAATGTGCTGGAGGCTTCTTTTGAGGTGGACGGTCTTAGCGTCGCAAAGGAATGTCTTGGCTGGCGTGACGGCCTGGCTTTTGCGGGCTGGAACAAGGATATTGCTTCTCCTAGCGCGCGCTTTGAGGTTCTTGCCGGAATCGAGGAGTTCTTTTCCGACAAATCCCTTGGCGAAGAGCTGAGCTGCTTGATCGGCGAGGTCAGGAACGGCTGCCTGCTCCCGGAGGATCTAGAGTTTGTTACGCTCATTGACTGGCATCTTTTTTCTCCCCTTGAGGCTGAGCTTCTGGAAGCTCTTTCGGACCGGGGTGCCAGGATTTCCGTAATGGAAGAGCCTCTGCGCAATGAAAGCGCGCTTTCTTCTGTTATAAAGGCGCTAAGCTCCACGGAAGAGAAGGGAATCACAATCAAGAAGGATGACAGCTTTGAAATCCTCCATTTTGAGGAGCAGGACGAGGCCTGCAAATATCTGAGCCTCCGGAAGCCTGACTCCTTTGATGTCTGGATTAATTCTGACAACAAGGTTTTGGACGACTGGCTGTATCTTGAGGGAAAGCCCTTGAGCGGTTCGCGTATTCAGGGCGGGCTTCCGCAGCTAACCCAGCTCCTGGGCATTGGGCTTGGGACTCTCAGCAGCCCGATGAACCTGAAGAACATGATCGAATGGCTCAGTGTTCCTCTCAGTCCGTTAAAAGCCTCCCTCAGGCACAGGCTTGAGTCGGCAATCGCACGGGAGGGCGGTTATTTCAATGAAAAATGCCGCAAGATTATTGAGGATTACGTTGCCTGCACCTATGACTTTACGGATCTAGATGAAAAAGAGCGGGAAAAGAAGATAAAAGCCGAATCCAAGAATAGGGAAGAGCTGGTCCGGAGTTTCCTGCCGGACATTGATTCCGTCAATACAGAAACTGACGGTACGGTAAGCGTACAGAAAGCTTCCAGCTTTGCGAAGGCCCTTTATGACTGGTGCGGAAAAGAAATAGCCATCCTTGAAGATGATATGCAGAAGGCCCAGATTTCCCTTGTCAGGAATGAATGTGCGGCAGTCCTGGATATGCTTGGGACTGAAAGCCAGAATCGGATCAGCTATGTAAATCTCATGGCATTTGTCTCAAACCTTAAGGCCGGGGTTGATATGCTGCAGTACGAGGCGGAAGAAGGCTGCAGGGCTGTTATAAATAATCCGGGGCAACTGTCCTGCCCCGTGAAAAGCCTGGTCTGGTGCGATTTTTATGATGATCCGGAGGAAAAGCTCAGGTATGATTTCCTTCTTCCGGGCGAAAAGAAGGCATTCAGGAAGAGCCTGAGGCTTTGGGACGAGGATGTCGAGCGCGAGTTCAACCGGAAAATCAAGATGCTTCCCTTTACGCTTGCAGAAAAAGTAACGCTTGTGGTGATCGACAAGAAGGTTACGGAGGATGTCGAGAAGCATCCGGTTTACATACAGATGGAGAACAAGATAGGGAACCTTTCTGACTTTATACGAAATCCGGATGTAAATAAAGAATATGATTCTCTTTTAAAGGACGCCAGGCCGCTGGATAATGGAATCCAGCCGGATGCGGAGGGCATTTATATCAAGAATGCCGGCAAGATACAATGGCCGGAACGCGAGACTTATTCGTCTTTCGAGCAGCTGGTATACAATCCTTTCGACTATGCCTTCTCTTACCTTGCGGACATTCATGCGTGCGGGAACAGTTCCCTTCCGAAAGTCTATCAGGCATATGGAACGGTCGCACATGCGGTGATTGAGGAGCTTTTTAACAAGCAGGAGGAAATAGCGGAAAGCGGAACCGTCCCGTATATAAAAGAGAACATCAGGAACAATTTTGACAAGGTGTTTGATGCCATGATAAATGGCTGTGGGGCGGTCCTGCTTTCAAAGGAAAACATTCTGAACCTTCCTAGTTACAAGGCAAAAGTCTTTGAATGCGTCAGCTCCCTTGTGAAAGTGGTGGAAGAGAACAATCTGCACGTGCTTGCCTGTGAGCCATGGCTTGAGAATAGCGGAATGCATTTTGAGGGCGGAATCAAAATCGGGGGATATGCGGATATGATACTGGCTGATAGTTCCGGGAATCCTGTTGTATTTGATTTTAAGTGGTATCCGGGAAAGGAAGACAAGTTCAAGAAGATTATTGAGGAAAACAAATCGATACAGCTGGAGCTCTACAAGCATTTGACACAAGGCCTTGCCGGAAAGAAGGCGAAGGCGGTGGCTTACGTTGTGCTTCCGGAGCTGACAGTTGTCTCAGCACAGTGCTTTGCAGGGGAAAACGTTGTGAAGGTCACGGTGCAGAATCCTGATGAGGAGATTCTTCAGAAGCTGAGAAATTCATATAAATACCGGCGCGAGCAGATTTCGAACGGCTTTATAGAGGAAGCTACGGGCTTTGCTCCTGAAATGATTTCCTATCAGAAAGATGCGGAAGATATGGGCCTTATTCCTTTGGAGTTTGACGGGACGAAGGAACCTAAGAAGCAGCCGAAAGCTTATCCGGAATACGAGTTCTTCAAGGGCCGTAAATAGAGCAGGGGGGTAGAATGAAGAGCATTGCATATATCAGCGCGAGCGCAGGAAGCGGAAAGACATACGAGCTTACGGAGAGATTAAAGGCGGTTGTCCTTGAAGGAAAGGCCCGGCCGGAGGAAGTTATCCTCACTACGTTCACGAAGGCGGCTGCGGCGGAATTCAAGGAGAAGGCCAAGGCGAAGCTTTATGAGGCAGGAAAGGTAAGGGAAGCGAACAGGCTGGATCAGGCCCTGATAGGGACAGTGGACAGCGTCGCGAATGTGTTCGTGAACAGGTGCTGGTACCTTCTGGGAATAAGCCCGAAGCAGAATGTAATTAGTCAGGAAGAGGAGGGCGTTTATGTCGCGGAAAGCCTTTCAAGCCTGCCGACCAAGGAGCAGGCAGATTTCTTCAGTTTCTTTGCCGAGACTTTCAAAATCCTGGAAATACATGAGGACGGGAAAAAATACGGAATCGATTATGGTTTCTGGAAGGAAGATTTAAAGAAAATCTTTAATATCACACGGAGCTACAGGATCAAAGATTACGGTGAAAGCCTGGCCGAAAGCAAAAAGCTTATAGAAAGCGTCACACAGAGCTGCTGCCGCCTTGATTTTGACAGGGAAGGCCTGCTCGGGAAGCTTGAGGCCCTGGATATAATCTCCAAGTCGGACAAAGCGAGTGCGGCCAGGGATAACAGGATTGCCGAGACAGAACGGTTCAGGAAGCTCGTGAACAACAGGAAAGCAACCCAGCTTGAAATAGGAATTGGTCTTTATGAGATGATCTCAAGGGGAAAGTTCACGACAAGGGCATATCAGGCGAGCGAGGATTTTCTTTCCCTGGAGCTGGAAGCAAACAAAGTCTGGATCTCTGAGGATGTGCGGGACTTGCAGTTCAGGTATGCCGAGAACCTGTTTGAGATAGCCGGGCGATGGCAGGACGAGTATATCAAGTACAAAAAAGAGCAGCACATAATCGACTATACGGATATGGAAGAGTATCTCCTTGAGCTGATTACGAATCCCAAATACAAGGCTGTCCAGGAAGATGTGAAAGCCACTTATAAGTATCTTTTCGTCGATGAATTCCAGGACTGCTCGCCGACACAGATTCAAATCTTTGACCGCATGAGCGAGCTGGTGGAGCAGTCCATCTGGGTTGGGGATTACAAGCAGGCTATCTATGGATTCAGGGGCTCGGACACGGCCTTGGTCAAGGCCGTCACCGACAGGATCGAAAAAATGAACGGAAGGCCAAACGATACGCTTGGAATCAGTCACCGCTCATGGCCGGAAATCGTGGATGTGAGCAATTCCGTGTTTGTCCCGGCTTTCAGTGACATCCTCAGGGAAGGGGAGGTCCGCCTTGAGTCATGGGACAAGCTTGTGAAAAAAGCTGCGGAAAGCGGGAAAAGGAATCTGCTCAGGTGCTGGGCACTTACCGAGAAAAACAAGGGAAAGAGGGCCGCGCAGATTGCCGGGAACATCGCAAAAATGATAAAGGACGGTGCGGAGCCAAAAGACATAGCTGTCCTTGCCCGTTCCAATTCCGAATTGACCAGCCTTGCTTCTGCCCTTAAGGAATACAATATTCCGACCCTTACCGGGGACAGCGAATTCCAGCAGGGGGCGGAAGTCAGCTTGCTCAATGCGCTTCTAAGCCTGGTCGTGAATCCGGCGGACACAATGGCACGCGCTATCATCGCATACCTCACGGCGGAGGGGTGCGGGGCGGCTGAAATCCTTGACAGGCGCTTTGAGAATAAATCAGCGGACATGTCTGATTCCGAATTCCTGGACGATATACCCCTTGTCAAAAGGCTCATGGACAGACGCGATGCCTATAAATCTTTAAGCGTCAGTGCGCTGGTCGAGAACCTGATTATCGAGCTGGACGTGTATAACATCGTAAAATGCTGGCCGGACAGCGACAACAGCGTAAATACCTTGCATACGGTAATCAGCATAGCGAAGGCTTACGAGGATCACTGCATTCAGCTGAGCCTTCCCTGCACGGTTTACGGATTCATCGATTACATCACCACGGTCGAGGCAAAGGCAGCCGGTATGAGCGACGGTGTGCAGCTCTTCACCTATCACGGATCGAAGGGCCTGGAATGGAAGACTGTGATTCTTATGAGCCTTGATGATGATATTCTTGATGACGGCAAGATGATCGGCAGGAATTTCTATGGAATCCATGCTTTCCACAAGGAAGAGCCGGATGCGGAAAATCCCTATCCTCCGATGATGATTTCCGTCCTGCCGTGGATTTTTGGATCAAAAACCTCCGCTCCGGAAAACATTCAGGGCATGATATTCGGGAACCCGAAATATGAGCTGCTCAAAAAGATGGTGGTTCAGGAAGAGAAGCGGCTTATGTACGTTGCAATGACCCGCGCGGTGGAAAGCCTTGTTCTGGTCTGGAACAAAGACGATGGCCTTCTGCGCCTGAAAGAAATGGGTGTAGGGGTTGTGGATTCTCTTCCGGAACAAGAGAAGTCCGATATCCTTGGAATCGGCAAGAGCTTTGTGATTGAGAAGCCTTGTGATATGGAAGGATGGAAATACAAGGCTCCGGGAAACAAGGTCCTCAGCATTTATGCGGAGAAAAAGCCTTGCAGGAAGCGTGACCTAAGGCCCAGCTCTTGCAAGCCAGGCCATGATGTGAAGGCAGGAGTCGTCTTTGACAGCGGAAGGCGGATTGCCGTGAAATCATCCGACGGCGAGATGGACAGGATCGGGACCTGCCTCCATGACATCTTCTGCGTGCTGGAGAGGAATCCGACGGAAGCGCAGGTGATGGGGATTGTCCGGGCGCACGGGATGGAAAATGCCTTGCCGGATGCGGCGGGAGTCCTTTCTGCATGGACAAATCTTGAAGCCTTCATGACAGAAAAGTACGGAAAGAAAACTGCGACTTATCATGAGCTTCCGTTCAAGCAGCACTATGAAGGGCAGATTTTCACGGGCAGTATTGACTTTGTATGGGAAACAGCGGAAGGCGTTGTCCTTGTGGACTTCAAGTCATATCCTGGCAGCAAAGAGGACGTGGTTAAACCAGGACACGGGCATTTTGCCGGAATCTACGCCGGGCAGTTCGAATGCTATGAAAGGGCATTGACGGCGGCCGGCAAGAATGTTCTGGCTACTCTGGTGTATTACCATGTGCTCGGGCTTGCGGTGGAGCTGAGCATCCATTGCTAAAAAGTCCGGTCTTATCAGAAGCTTTCCGTGCGGCTGACATTTTGATTTTTCCGGCAATAAAAAACAGAGGTTTTTCCAAAAGCGCAATGCGTAGTATGTCTATCAGGGCGCAGGCGGAAAAAACTATGGCGATTGCCGCAAGACCATGAAGGAAAAGCTTGTGCGAGCCAAAATAGCTGGCGTTTCTGAATACGTCTACCCACAGAAAAGGACGCAGCAGTTCGTTGTCATGAATCAGATAGATTCCGAACGTCGCAGAAGCTATGGTGTTTATTGCTTTCTTGTGCCCGATGTGCCATTTTGAGAATCCTATAAGGAGCAGTATTGACGTTAAAAGAACCAATATATTGTTCATCGAGAGGAAACAAGCGAACTTCGGCTGGAAGCTGGAATCCGTCAATGCAAGGAGATCAAAGCCTGCGGTAAACAGCATCATTAAAATATAGCATGAGATTCCGGCCAGAATATATGTTTTTGCTTCCCTGGCAAAATCGGTTCCATAGTTTCTGATATAAGCCGCGCATAAATACAAGAAGACGAACCATCCTAAATTTGACATCTGCAATGCCCGGACTTTTGGTATGAAGGGAATGACAACCCACAATACGAAAAGAAGGGCCAAAAGCTTCCTGAATTCTTTTTTCTCAAGGTTCGGCAGCATCTTGTTGATGAAAGGGCTTATAAGCACAAGGACAAAATATGTGCTGTAAAACCAGTATCGCTCAGAGAGAAGCGGCATAAAATCCGCGCGCAGGTTTTGGATAGGTTCTCTTTCTGGAAGGAAAATAGAGAACAGGACGCCAATGACTGCCGAATAGAAGAGAACTTCTAATTCCAGTTTGACGAGCCTTTGCCATTTGAATTTGGACTGGCACAGAAAATATCCTGAAATAAGAACAAATAAATTCACCCCGGGTTTTCCGCCCAAGCTCAGGCATTGGATAAAATATAATCTGAGGCTTATCCTGCTCATAAAATCAAAGCCGCCATGAACAGAATAATGATGCATCACGATCAGGAGCATGCTGATTATCCTTAGCAGCTCAAAAGAAGAGTTCCTTTCTTTTTGTATCATGTCTTGTTCTCCTTGCGCTTCAAAACAGACGATGTTCATAACAAAATCGGTTGCTTTTTCCCTTCAAAGGTGATCCTGTGCGGGCGTCCGTCTGACAGGCATGCCAGTTCGTGCCGATTCACTCAGTCGTTGCAATGCGGTTTTCCATAGGTTCACGCACGGTTTCTATACTCTCCGTGTCATACGCCCCGAAGACGAGTGAATTTTCGAAGGATTTTTTTATTACGTCCGTCTGCCTGTCAGCTGCCCAATATGAGCTGTGCAGGAGCTTTATGGCCTTGTCTATGGGGAATTTGGTTTTGTCATCGCTGATGATAATCTCATTCATATTTTTCTTTCCTCCAACGAAATATTTTGGCCTTTCCGTAAAAATATATGCCGGATTTGCTGCGGTCTTATAAGTGCTTATGGCATTTTCAGCTTGTTTCAGCTGCAAGCCGCATGTCCGCACAGTTTATGTCGTGCATGAGAAGCGGTTATTTTTCCAAGACGAAAAGATATTCCGAGACATGAAGATCCCTGTTTCTTAAATTCCGGCTTCCGCGGAAAGTGTTGTATGCAATTTCTACTGTTTCAATTTTTCCGTATTTTTTTAGCATTTCCGACATTTCATCAAAGCTGATGAATCCCTCCGAGTTATATGATATGATTGCGAATTTGCTTGACAAGCTTGCGATTATTTCTTCCAGTGATTTCAAAGCAGAGTAAGGTTTGTTAAACACCGACCGATTCCAGTCTTGTGTGATTCCGCTTACTTTGCTCAATTCTACGTCCAGTTTGTTTTTTATAATCAGATTGAGCATGAAATAATTTGAACCGTACGGATGCTGGTTATATGGCGGGTCAAGATAAGTGATGTCCAAGTTTTTTAACTCTTTTGAAA
>CAMNGY010000049.1 GCA_946538795.1 uncultured Treponema sp. | reverse complement strand
CCAGTTCCTGGAGCCGCCGTTTTGTTGCATTAACCGGTCCTAAAAGTTTTTCCCCGCCGCGTAATCATCCCAGGCGCTTGCCGTGGAGGCGGCGGATACATCTCCCGTCGTGTCGTAGGAAGATACGGTGATGGTGTACTTGCTGTTTCCTTTCACGTATGTCTGCCCGTCCGTACCGGTGATGCTGACGGTGCCGCCGTTCCTGTCCGTGATTTTTCCCGCGCAGGAAAGGCGCGTCAGCGTGCTGTCCCCGGTCACGATCCAGCTGCTTTGGGAGTCAATGAAAAGGTTCGCCTCTCCGTCCCCGCCGTTTCCGGCGGTTTTCTCATCGTCGATGAAGGCTCCCTTGAGCGTGCTGCCTTCGGTCATGTAGAAGTTCAGGTTGGAGATGCTGTCGTAAATGATGTCGCCTTCCATGGACTGGCTTATCGCCGTGAACTTTGTGTCCGCACCGTTCGCACCGCTTTTGCCCCAGCCCCGCTGGTTGGCGTTTCCAGTCACTTTCAGGAAGAAGTAGCCTCTCGCCGCGTCTTCTATCTCGACGTCCTTCAGTATGAACGTGGATTCCGTGTTCGTGCTGTAGAACATTCCCCCGTGCCTTGCGGTCAGTTTGCCCCCCTGCATCTCGAAGGTGCTGTTCCCTATTGCGGAATCGCCGGACATGCTCTGGTACAGTATGACGTTCCATGTGCAGTCGTTCTGGCTTTGGTCGCTCATGTTCCCGGTCAGATTGCAGTCGAAGAGCCGGATGGAGTTCTTTCCTTCTATGCAAATTGCCTCGCTTCCGTTTGCGGTCAGGTTTGCGCCTTTGACCGCAATGTCAGCCGTAGAATAGATTGCGGGCGACCCTTTGCCGTTCGTCACGTAGTTTCCGCCCTCCACGACCATTGTCCCGCCGCCCCGGTCGCTGCGGATTGCGGCCGAAGATTCCCCGGAGGTCTCAATGTTCAGGTCGCGTGCGTACACCTTGCCGCCGCCTGCCGCATGAATTCCGCCGGACGTGTCCTTCTTTGTGGTGATTGTCGTGAATGAGACATACGCCTCTCCGTCACCGTATGCAAATACCCCCGCTCCGCCTTTCGCATCGGTCGTGATCGCGCTGTCCTCTATGCGCAGCGTGCCGTCAGTCACGAGCGCGGCCGCCCCTGTCCCGTAGAAGGAAGAGCTGTCCCCTCCTTTGGATGTGACGGATTTACGGATTATGCGGGCGTTGTCTAGGAAGACGTCCGCGCCTCCCGTGACGTGCACGGCGTTCTCGTCTTTTCCTCTGGAGGTGAAGTTCTTGTTTTCTACGCTCTTGTCTTCCGAATACGTTGTGACGGCGTCATATTTGTCGGGCTTGCTGGCCATGGCTCCTCCGGGTGCCCCTCCCGGCGGAGGAAGAGGTCTGTCACCGCTGTTCTGTATCTCTTTTGCGGGTGGAGGCGTCTTGCCGGATGGGCTTGCTGCGGCTGACGGTGCTCCGTAGCCTGTCAGGACTGCCACTGCGAGCATGAATGATGCTATGGGTAGGTTTGTCTTGCTCATGTGTACCTCGGATAAGATAGAAGTTCTTGTTCTCAATATATCGTCCTTTTTTGAGGCAGGCTATATTTTCCCTGTTATGCAGCGGGGAATAACGTGAAATTACGGAGCCGGATTACCACTTGCCTAGATTTGTTCTTTGATGTATAATATCGTGCAAACTTCAACTTGAGAGGCTTGCATGGCATACTATTTTTCTGAACCATCCCACACATTCGGTGAGTACCTGCTCGTTCCCGGCTACACGTCAGCTGACTGCATCCCGGAGAACGTCTCCCTGCGAACGCCCGTCGTCCGCTACGACAAGAAGGCGGGGGAGCAGTCCGCCCTGTACATGAACATACCCATGACGAGCGCGGTCATGCAGTCCGTCTCAGACGACAAGCTTGCCATTGCCCTCGCCAAGGAAGGGGGCATCAGCTTCATCTACGGGTCGCAGACTATAGAGGACCAGGCCGCCATGGTTGCCCGCGTCAAGGATTACAAGGCGGGATTCGTTTCATCCGACTCAAACATCAAGCCCAACCAGACCCTGCAGGAGGTGCAGGATCTCATAGAGAGGACCGGGCACAGCACGATTGCCGTCACAGATGACGGAACGGCCCGCGGCAAGCTGGAGGGCATCATCACCGAGCGCGACTTCCGCATGGACAAGGTGTCGCCTGCCGCCAAGGTCAGCGAGTACATGACGCCGCTCAAGGATCTGATTACGGGACAGGACGGCATAACGCTTGAGAAGGCGAACGACCTCATCTGGGCGCACAAGGTGAACCAGCTTCCGATTGTTGACAAGGACGGCCGCCTGGTTTCCCTTGTCTTCCGCAAGGACTTTGACAGCCATGTCAGCTACCCCAACGAGCTTCTTGACTCCAAGCACCGCTACATCGTCGGAGCGGGAATAAACACCCGCGACTACATGGACCGCGTTCCTGCCCTGCTGGACGCCGGCGTTGACATCATGACGCTGGACTCTTCCGAGGGCTTCACCGAGTGGCAGTCCCGCGCCCTGCACGACATCCACGACAAGTTCGGCAAGAACGTGCGCGTCGGCGCGGGCAACGTCGTGGACAGGGACGGATTCATGTTCCTGGCCGAGAACGGTGCGGACTTCGTGAAGATTGGAATCGGCGGCGGCTCCATCTGCATTACCCGCGAGCAGAAGGGAATAGGCCGCGGGCAGGCGACGGCTACGATCGAGGTTGCCAAGGCCCGCGACGAGTACTACCAGAAGACCGGCATCTACGTCCCCATCTGTTCCGACGGAGGAATCGTCCACGATTACCACGTGACGCTCGCCCTCGCGATGGGCGCGGACTTCGTCATGCTGGGCCGCTACTTCGCCCGCTTTGACGAAAGCCCGAGCAACAAGCTCGTCGTCAACGGCAACTATGTCAAGGAATACTGGGGCGAAGGTTCCAACCGTGCCCGCAACTGGCAGCGCTATGACCTGGGCGGCAAGAAGACCCTCGCCTTCGAGGAGGGCGTTGACTCATACGTTCCCTACGCCGGCCACCTGCACGACAACGTGCTCCAGACGACGAGCAAAATCATCCATACGATGTGCAACTGCGGCGCTCTGACCATCCCGGAGCTGCAGGAGAAGGCCAAGATCACGCTCGTGTCCTCCACTACTATCCAGGAGTCCTCCGCGCACGACGTGGTGGTCAAGAACTCCTCCATACAGTCGGTGTAAAAGAGCGGCGGCAAGCCCTGGCACCGCCATCGCAGTTTCAAGGCTGCTGCCGGCGGCGATTTTAAGGTAGCCTTTGCTTTTTTACTGACCTGAGGAAAAGGGGCGGGGAAGGACATCGCGTCTGACCCCGCCTTCATTTTTTACCGGACGGCCGGGCAGCGGTTATGCTCCGCAAGGCTGGTGGCGTAGGACGTAGGGCTTCCCCCGTCAGAGATAGAAAAGCTCCGGCCACAGAAGCCCGGGCCGGTATGCGCGGGCCATTGCTGTTTCCGGTGGTGCGCGGAGGAAGGGGGTGAGTTGGGCAAGATTTGCGAATTTCGTGAAAAAACAGCCTAAAAGATTTGCAAATTTCGTGAATTTTTGTCAGAAAACATTTGCAAATTTCGGGAAGAAACCGCCGCCGAGAAAACATCCGCCGTCTTTGCGACGCTGGCGGAACAGCTTTCAAACCATAATTATCGGAAAGAGAGCAGCTCTACGGAACAAAAGTATGAGGTTGACTTCCTGATTGTGAAAAACAAACGGATTGTCCCGATAGAAGTAAAGTCCTCCAGTTACCGGCAGCATGAGTCCATTGACTGCTTCGTGAAGAAGTAGAAGCAGAGAAAACACGAGCGCTTCATAATCTACACGAAGGATTTGTTCCGTGATGAGGAGGCGGACATCAGCTTTATCCCGATATATATGACGATGTGCCTGTGACGGCCTGCCCCGCCCGGCTTGCCGCAGGGGGGGGCAACAATGAATCTCTTGTCAGATTCATGATTAATAAAGGCAGACTGCTTTTATTCGGTTATCACGATGGAACAAATTTTATTCGTTGAATCAGCATCGTTCTGGGAAACTTCTTTTATCGTTCCATCTACCTTATACTCAGAACCTGTTTCAACATCATAATCGTACGTATTTTCTGTATAAGCTTCTTTGCGTCCTGTCGGTGTTTTGCGCTTTGCAGGTTTTAATGATATGGCGGATTTGTTGTTTGTATAAACCATCACGTCGGCGTATTGAGGTTCTTTGAAATATGCGTCCTTTACTTCATATTTGTAAGTCATATACCCGCATAACCCTTTCCCGTTTATACAATACGAATAGCCTTTTGAAGATTTTGCTTCTTCATGAACATCTGCAGTGTAAACCCTCGTGGTTACCGACCTTCCGATGACATGATAATCCTTTATGAAGTTATTGAAAGCCACGGTGTTGCTGCGTGCGGCACCTGCAAGAATGAGAGGTGATGTTACAGCATCATTGAATCTCTCCTCGTATTTTGCATCAGACCATTTGGACATTCTTTTTGAAATCTCATCCTTCATCTTCTTCGCATTTTTTTCGCAAGTAATTGCAGGCCAGACGATAAGTTCTGAATTCTTAGTCGGTTTAAGATTCCTATCACAGGAGATAGAGGTCAATTCTGTTATTTCCAGTAAGAAATCATCATTTTCCCTTGTGACCTCACATGTAAAATCATACTTATCAAGGAAACCAGGAAGACTTTTCTTTACAAAGCTTGCAGTAAATACAATTCTTTCTGTTATAGGATCTATAAACTGAATATCCGGTTCAATGACGATCCACTCCTTTGTTGGTGCCGTCACAAAGTCATAAATGCCTGCAATGAGCTTCCGTGATTCTGTCTGCGCAAACGCAGAGACCGATACCAGTGCTCCAAGGAGCACAGCCAATATTCTTTTCATAACAATGTCTCCAAAAAATATTTTAAGCAGAGCCTGTCACGCCATGCCTATTTCCTTAAGATAGGTCTGAGCCTCTGGCTCCCCAGCCTCCGCAGCCTCACGTAAGAGCCGGAGTCCTCCGTTTTCGTCAATAGGGGTTTCGTCTTCGCCAGAATACAGGATGCATCCGAGCTGGTATTTCGTATATGAATCTCCCGCATCACAGGCGATTCGCATCTGTTTGATACCCTCGGCCTGATTCTTTTCGCATCCCAGACCCTTGAAGAGTGCATATCCGTAATTTCCGCGAGCCGATATATGATTTTTTTTCAGCGCGAGTTTTTTTAGCCATTCAAAGCCTGTTGCTTCATCCTTTTCAGTTCCAGCACCAACTAAAAGCATTGCCCCATAATGGTAAGCTGCTTCTACATTCTTATCTTTTGCTTTAGAAAAGTATGAGAATGCCTTGTTCAAATCCTGGCTGCATCCTTCCCCATTGAAATAACACAATCCTGCTGCATGAGCGGCGAAAGGACTCTTGTTCGCATTCTGCTCGGCTATCTCCAAGGCACGGGTATACTGCCCGGCATTGTATAGCATGACAATCTCCTGATCCTTTTTTCCTTTTGGCCCGCCGTCTCCTCCGATTCCTGATAGTTTTGATTTTATCAGCTGAAATACAATAAATACAGCCAATGCAATTAAGGCAGGATCGAGTACTGCTATCCGTAAGAATTTCAGGAATCCATCTTGGGTCCAAAAAATAATTCCCAATAATAAAAACGGAGCCCAAAGAATTGAGATAAGACAGCCTTCCGGCGAATTTTCCTCCTTAGAACCTGAGAATAACTTGGAAGAAAACCATCCTGCTGCCATTCCTTTCCAAAAATTTCCTTCAGAATCATTCATAAATGTCTCCAAATTCTAATTGTTTACAGCAAGTTTGACAGTTTCCAGCATTTTACGGTCTTGATTGTATAGTGGCAGAGTCCTAAGGAGACCTATCACATTAGTGACTAATGCTATCGGGGATAAAATGGATGTTACTATCATTCCAATAATGCCCCCTCCCTGTTTTTTCTCGACGCCGATATTTCCTATAATTCCGGCGATGAGCCAGCATATAAACGCAGTGAAAAGGGGAAGCTCGGTAAGCTTGAGTGTATACACGACTGCTCCGATTACGACAAGAACCGCCATGACGATTACTTTTACAAGCCTTTTCCTTATCCACGCTTCATCATGTGCGACATTTGCCTGAGCCTCATCAAGGCTGCATCTGTTGCATAAAGCCTGACCTTTGCCTCCGTCCAGCCTCATAAGAGCTTTCTCCTCGCACTCCTTACACAGTGCGACACCGCATTTTCCGCATGTCGCTACGGCTTCCGCCTGAGGGTGAAAGTAACAATTCATAGGCATCCTCCAAATTCCTGTAAATTCCACAACATTGAGTCCAGCTGACTATAAGCTAAGTGGATTTAGCTTTAAATATAGTATATTGTAGCTGAAAGTGCAAGAGAGTTTTAACTCAAAGTTATAAATTGTTTCTATGGGAAACATCAAAAGCATTCTGGGAGACAATATCCGCGCCCTGAGGACGGGCAAAGGCTGGACACAGGTCTATCTTGCGGAATGCCTGGAGATAACGTCCCCTTTCCTCGCCCAGATAGAGTCCGGCAAGAGGGGCATGTCCCTGGAGCTTATAGAGGCCGTCGCTGGCTTGTTCGATGTTCCCATCGCGTCGCTCTTTCTGGAGCAGGCGGCCGGGCAGCCGGGCGCATCCGGCGGGATACGGGAGCTGGAGCTGCAGGCGGTGGAAAAGCAGCTGCAGGAAATCGTCTCGGAGAGCATAACGAGGGCCTTTGACCGCCTGCGGTGAGACGAAAAATGCACCGGCCGCAATCGGCCCGTATTCCCAGGCAATCCTCGCGAACGGATTCCTGTACAGCTCCGGGCAGATCCCGCTCAATGGGCGGGCGCGAGCCTTAGGCTATACGGACGGTGGAATTCCTGAGCCTGCGCCTCGTAAGGAAGGCCGCGTAATCTGGGCGGAATAGGGAGCGTGACGGGCCGCCTGTGCCTCTGGCCGCATTTTCGGCTATCCGTTCGCCTCGGAAGTATGCTATATTGTGTGGAGGCGGTTCCAGAAGCTGTGCCGGCAAAATGCATGGCAGTTTTGTCGCGGGGATTCTTTGGAGCCGGTCAAAATCCGGAAGATTAAGGAGGCTTGTATGTTCAAGGGATTTTTGGCTGGGGTAGCGGTTGCGGCCGCGGCGCTGTTCGGTGCGAAGAAGCTGTCTGAGTATGCGGAGACACGGGAAGATCTGAAGGACATAAAGGACAAGCTTGCGAAGACGCGGGACGATGTTGCCGCCGACTGCAAGGATGTGGCCCAGTCCGTGGCCGCCGCCATCCGGGGTGCCGGTGACGGGGCTGAGAAGGATGCGGGCGGGGAGCCCAGAAGCGAGGACTCTGGAAGCGGGGAGGCATAACCGCGACTGCCGGGGCAGCATCTGTTGTTGCTCCGGTGTTGCCCGGCGTTGCCCGCCCTCTTCTTGGCTAGTATTTGAATTTGATGGCTACAACACTCATTGATTCGGTCACAAAACGTTAGAAGGTTTGGTCACAAAACGTTAGAAGGTTTTGTTACGAAACGTTAGAAGCTTTGGTCACGAAACGTTAGGGCTTCGTGCGGCCAAACGCGTTAGCGATGTTTCTGGATAAGGCTGTCAGAGTGATACGGCCTTTCGGAGGCCGACTTGGGCTGCATTTTTTCAACCTTAAAGTCCGGCTTGTCAAATACTGCGATTTCTTCTATAATATGGCCTATGGCTATGGTTATACTTACTTTGAACTGCGGCTCTTCGTCCGCAAAGTACCAGGTTTATGACTGGGACAACAAGTCCGTCCTCGCCTCCGGCGTGGTAGAGAGGATCGGGGCGGAAGGCTCCGGAATCACCCACAAGGCGAAGGGTGACAAGACCGAAATCAAGAGCCCCTGCCCGACGCACAAGGAGGCGATAGAGCTGGTTCTCAAGACTATCACCGACCCCAAGATTGGCGTTATTTCCGATATGTCCGTCATCAAGTCCGTGGGACACCGCGTCCTGCACGGCGGC
>CAMNGY010000048.1 GCA_946538795.1 uncultured Treponema sp. | reverse complement strand
CACCGTGGCTATCGTGTGGACGCAGAGCCAGCCCGCCAGGGGCATAGCCAGCTGGAAGAATGCATATACCCCGGCAATGGCGCACTTCCTGGCCTTTCCCATACCCGGCTCCGTGACGGCATTGACGATGGACACCGAGAATGCGTCCATGGCAAGCCCGAAGCCCAGCAGGGCGGAGTTTACTAAAAAAAACAGATTAAAACCGGAAGGCATATCGTTCTCCTTGTCTTTCTAGTCTGCCGGTTCCGGCACGGTCGGGATGGAGCCGCAGAGCGGGGCCAGGCGGGCGACATATTCCCGGTATGACTCAAG
Source organism: uncultured Treponema sp. (assembly GCA_946538795.1). Classification (GTDB taxonomy): domain Bacteria; phylum Spirochaetota; class Spirochaetia; order Treponematales; family Treponemataceae; genus Treponema_D. The sequence goes on along the minus strand of CAMNGY010000048.1, from coordinate 7,789 downwards.
CAGGCCGGGCGTCTTGCGCTTTATCTGCCTGACGGCCTCTCCGTCCCCTTCCTGGGCCAGCTTCCCGAACTGCTCAAGCTCCTTGGCTTCCTGTGACAGCTTGCTTGCCCCGACCAGCCGCGCGGAACTTTTGAGCGAGTGTACGAGTATCGTGTAGTTCTTCCAGTCTTCGTCCCTGGCGAAGGTTTCTATGCGCGTGGCGGATGCGGGTATGGAGTCCCGGAAGGTGATCAGGATGGTGATGAAAAAATCCTTGTCCCCGCAGTTCTTCATGGCCTCCGCGATGTCCAGCCCGAAGATGTCCAGGAACAGCTCGTCGCTCGCCCCTTTGCCGCCTGCAGTCCCGTAGCCGGAAGCTGTGTCGTAGCCGCCGTCTGTCGCCGGGGCTTCCTGTCCGTCTTGTGCAGCAAAGCCCTCGTCCCCCTCGTGCAGGAGCAGCTCCTTTGGCAGCATGCGGCTCAGCAAGGACTCAAGGGCGTCCGGATCCACGGGCTTTGACAGGTAGTCGCTGAAGCCCGCCTCCAGGTATTCCTCCCGCGCGCCGCTTATGGCGTTAGCCGTGAGGACGATGCAGGGCGTGTCCTTGTTTGCGGAGGATGCGTCATGCCTCAGGCAGGAGAGCATCTCCATGCCGTCCATTTCCGGCATCAGGTGGTCCATCAGAATCAGCTGGTAGGGGGTGTCCTTTGCCAGCTGCAGGCCGGATGCCGCGGACAAAGCTGTGTCCAGCCGGATCCGTGTCCTTTTGAGCAGGCCCTTTATGACGGTCAGGTTCATGGGCGTGTCATCGACGACAAGGATTTTTGCCGCGGGGGCCTGGAAGCTCTCCTGGTATTCCTTGGTCTGCGCATGGAGGGCGGCCACCGCTTTCTCCATGCTGCCGAACGGCTCCTGGTCCCGGACCTCCTGCATGATGCAGAAGGAGAAGTCCGAGCCTTTCCCGTACTCGCTCTTCAGCTCCAGGCGTGAGCCCATCTTGAGGAGCAGCTCGTTCACGATGCTCATCCCCAGTCCGGTTCCTTCTATGTTCCTGTTGCGCCGCTCGTCAATCCTCTCGAAGGGCTTGCACAGCTTTTCAAGATCCTCGGGCTTAATCCCTATGCCGCTGTCCGTAATCCTGAAGCGCAGCCCCGCCGTATTCCCGTCATGCCTCTCGCAGCTGACGGCCAGCTTGGCGTAGCCCTGCTTGGTGTACTTTATCGCGTTCGTCAGGATGTTCAGCACGCACTGCTTGATCCGCACCTCGTCGCCTGTCAGCAGGTGGGGCATGGATTCCTCCACCTCCACCAGCAGGGAGATGCCTTTGGACGCGGCCCGCTCCTCGGTCATGTTCGTTATGTCCAGAATCATCTGCCGCAGGTCGTACGGGGCCGGTATGATTTCCATCATCCCCGCCTCTATCTTTGAGAAGTCGAGTATGTCGTTTATAATGGAAAGAAGCGTCCGTCCGCTGGACTTGATGTCGCTGGCATAGCCCTGTATGGCCTCTTCCCGGCTTTCCCTCAGGATCATCTCGTCCAGCCCCAGGATGGCGTTTATTGGCGTGCGGATCTCATGGCTCATCCTGGAAAGGAACATCCCCTTCGCCCTGCTTGCGGAATCCGCCTCCTGGACCTTTTCCTCAAGCTCCCGCGAGATTGCGGTGAGGAAATTCGACAGCCTGCGGTAGAGCGGGATGGAGTCGTCCTTGCCGTTGTCAAAGCGGTTGGAAAGCTCCTCGTGCTGGGACCCTTTGGAGAAAAAGCCCGTTTCCGCGCCCTGTCCGCCGGCCGTGTCCCTTTCCTTCATGGCGATTGACAGCAGGGCGCTGTATGATGTGCCTCCTCCCTGCTCGTCGTACAGGATTTCCGAAAAGCCCTGTATCGAAATTGCCTGGGGAAAGGCCTCCTCGTAAAGGTCAATCTCTTTTTCCGCGTCAAGGTGCATGAACATCTTGCGGCTTCCGCACACTATGAGCATGACGGCCTGGGGCGAGAATGCCCTGACCGCACGGGAGTCCTCGTATGTTTCGGCCAGTATTTCGTCTATGCTCCCGTAGGCTATCTTCACCTGGTCCCCTTTTGCTATGTCGCCTGGGAAAAAAAGCCCTCCGTCCCCTGTTCCTCCTATGGCGATCCGGGAAAGGGTCCTGTTGCCCCTGCGGATGATGAGCGGGAATTCGCTCAGGTTCCTGGCCATGTCACCGTCGTTGAGGGAGCTGCCCAGGTACTTGCGGTATATGTCCACGGCCTTCTCGCCGTCAATCGTCCGCAGAACGAAGCCGTCCGTGTCCGTCACCGTCATGGCCTTCCCTATAGGATGCCAGCCCAGGTTGAATTTTATCCGCAAATCCAGCTTCTCGCCGTGGAATAGTACTGCGGCGAAGCCCTGGTGGAAAACAGCTTTTTTGTCCGTGAAGAGGGACATCTTTTTGGGGGCCTCCGGGTCGTCCCAGCGGCTGACCCCGGCCTGGGTCCCGAAGAAGGGAACCTTGAGGGCCTTGTCATAGGCGTTGTCTATGAATTCCTGCACCCCGATCGCGACGCCGCAGGCCAGCATGAAAACCGCCTTGGGGAACGGCGTCGCGCCCAGCTCGCGGTTCAGTTCCCGGCCCGCCTCCTTTTCGGAAAAGCGGTCGCTTCCAAAGGTGAGTATTTTGAAGGATTCCTGATTGAAGAAAAGGAATGTGAGGAAAATTTGTTTGTCGGAGAAATGGTAGTCGCCGTTTCCCATGGCAAGGGATGCGCCTACGGTGGCAGTTCCGGGAAGCTCTTCCTGTATGAGCGAGCGGATCCGCTCCATGTGAGCCTCGCTTCCGTCATTGTCAAACAGCAGAAGAAGCACTTTCCCTGCCCCATGGCGCTCTACGCTGGGGCGCATGGATCTGAGGACTTCGGGAAATTCCTGCTCGTCGCGCAAGGTGAATGTCTTCTGCAGCATAGCTTATTATAGTATGGGGAATCTTGTTTTAGCAAGAGCCTCGGGCAGGGAAGCCTCGGGCAGGTGTGCCCCGGGCCGGGGAGCCTCGGGCCGGGGCCGCTCGCTACATTGCCGGAGTCACTCTGCTACATTGCCGTAGCCTCTCTGCCACATTGACGGAGTCACTCTGCCACATTGCCGGAGTCGCTCTGCCACATTGCCGGAGTCGCTCTGCCACATTGCCGTAGCCTCTCTGCTACATTGGCGGGGGTCGTCCCGCTTGTCCGGAATGCGTGCTTCCCAACCTGGCTTTCAACTCTGGACATCGACTTTCCGTTGCACTATACTTCCGGTATCACAGGTGTCAAGGAGAATTCCATGCTGAACATTGCGGAGATAAAGAACGGTTTGGTCATTGACCATATAAAGGCTGGCAGCGGGTGGAAGGTGTTCCGCTACCTGGGCCTGGACAAGGCCAAATTCACGACTGCCCTCATAATGAACGCCCAGTCCGTCAAAAGCGGCAAGAAGGACATAATAAAGATAGACAACATCCTGAACATAGACTACAGCGTCCTGGGCTACATAGATCCCAACATCACGGTGAACGTCATACAGGACTCCAAGATAACCAAGAAGATACGCATGGAGCTGCCGGACAAGATACAGGGGGTCATCTGCTGCAAGAACCCCCGCTGCATCACGGAGACCGAGCACTATGTTCCGCAGGAGTTCCATCTGGTGAACCGCGACAAGGCCCAGTACCGCTGCATTTATTGCGACGCGCTCTATTCTGCGGGAACCATCGGCGCCTTCGAGGGGGACTGAGCCGGGCACGCATAGGCCCTGCCCGCCGGGGCCATCATAGGCCCTGCCTGCCGGGGGCCATTGGACTTACCTGCCGGCCCTGCTATTGGACGTGGCTGCCGGCCCCGCCCGCCGGGAGGGAGCCCTTTCCTAAAATGGGGCCGGGCAGGAGAATTCCATCGTCCTTCCCGTCACGGGGTGCGCGAAGGTCAGCCTGCTGGCGTGGAGCATCAGCCTCTCCCCGTCGGCGCATTTCCCGTAGAGCGTGTCGCCTATTATGGGCACCCCGAAGCCGTGCGGGTCGGCCGAAGCCAGCCGCAGCTGGTGGGTTCTTCCGGTGTGCGGGCGGAACAGCACGCGCGTGGCCGGCCGCGAGCTTCCGTCAGGGGCGCGGTAGTCCTGGACCCGCAGGATTTCCCATTCCGTGACGGATTTCTTTCCATATATACTGTCCCAAATCTGATGGGGCCGGTTGTCTACGTCCAGCCTGAAAGTCAGCTCCATTGTTCCGCTGGCCGCTATTCCCTTGCGGGCCAGCACGCCGTCAAGCATGGCCGTGTACTCCTTTGACACCTCGCCTTCCTGGAACTGCCGGGAAAGATTCCGGTGGGCGGCGGGGGTGAACGCCAGCACCATCAGCCCGCTGGTCTCCATGTCCAGCCGGTGGACCGAAGGCTGGGCCATGCAGCCGGGAAAGAGCCTCCTGACCCGGCTTACGACGCAGTCCTGCTTGTCAGGTCCCCTGCCGGGAACGCTCAGGAGGCCGGACTGCTTGTTCACGACGATTATGTCCGCATCCCGCCAGATGATTTCAAGCCCCAGCATTTCAGGAAGGACAATGCCGCACCTGGAGTCGCATGGGGGAAAGGACTGCCCCTTCTTGGCGGCATCCGCAGAATCCGGCCCGCAGTAAAAGATTTCCGCCATGCTGACCGGCGTAAGTCCCCGGGAAAAGGCCAGGTCCAAAAGCTTCTGCTCCGCGCATTCCCCGGTTCCCGTCGGCGGAAGGATGCCGCTTCTTTTTCCGGTTCTCCTGGCGTGGCTTTCGCAGACATCCTTCAGGCTCCTTGTCTTTCCGTCCGCACAGCTGAAGCGGTAGAGTGAAAAAACTGCGTCCAGCGACTCGTCCGTCAGCTCCTGCCTGCGTTTCCTGAGCCTTTCCCTCTCTTCCGGCTCAAGACCGTCCCCCGCTTTCAGCAGGTCCGTCAGGTTGTGTATTTCCCGGTCGTTCTTTGACAGGGCGGCGCCCACGTCCTCCGGCGATACCAGGGGCGGGGCTATGCGCAGCGTCCCGGCAAGCTCCGGGGACAGGGCTTCCAGCTGGCGGGAAAGCCCCGAGCAGGCAAAGAAGCTTTCCTCCCTGCCGTTTTGGTCCGCGGCAATCATCGCGGCCAGCATGAGCCCCTGTCCCGCCCTCTCCCCGCTGACCGCTGACAGCTGGCGCAGGACGACCTCGCCGGAGTCGAGTTTTCCGGCAAGCCAGCGGCATTTTTCCAGGGCTTTCTCTTCGTCGAACGGGGGGAACATACGAAGGGAGTATACCGCAATAGCAAAAATTTAATCAATCAATATGGTTCAATATGCTGTTCAAACTGTAAAGTTCTTGCTATGATTTCCGACAAATGAATTATATGAAAAGGTGTATCATACTTTCAGCTCTTATTTTGTTCTCATGTTCCCTTTCAGTTTTTGCCCAGGATGCGGCCGCGGACAGTCAGACTGACGCTGTCAGCCAGGAGGCTGCTGCGGAAGAGGAAGCGGAGCCGAAATCTACAGCCTATATTGTTCCTCAGATAAACCTTCCGTATTTTGACAACGAGGATGCGACCTACCTGGTGGTTGACAGCGGCCCGGATGAGGACGAGGGGCGTTTCACGATCGGAATACAGGTTTTCAACCGCACCTATGACAAGAATATAAGCGCGGAGGTCTATGGCTGGGGAGGCCGCTTCAAGGATGAGTGGCATCTGGTCAACCCCATAAGGATGGACCGCTGGTCTCCGGCTCCCAAATTGTACCATTCCTTTTACCGCGGAATTGATTATACCCACTATCGCTATTTTGCGATAAAGATAATCAAGCCGAAGGACAACAAGTACAAGATTGTAAGCGACCAGAAGGATCAGAACCTTAACTTCTATATATATGATGCCGGAATGAATATGACCGCAGATACGGGGACCGTGTCTGTCTATGAGGCTTCCGCGCAGTCGTACATAGTGAGCGGTGATGTCATAAAGGAAAGCGAGAACGACAGCCTTTTCCTGACATCCAAGAATAGGATTCAGGATTTGCCCGTGAACCTGTATGTCTACAGCAAGTCAAAGAAAATCCTTGTCTACTACGGGATAATAAAATTCGATGACTGGATGGACAAGAAGAAAATAAAGAAAGCCGTCCCGCTTACTCCCGAGGAGTTCAAGGACGGCTCCGAATACAACGTCAAGCTTAAAAAAGACGGGTTGAATTTAATCCTGTTCGTTGACGATTAGCTTTTACCCCCGCAGGCTATCTGCGGCCAAAGGCTTCCAGGTTGGCCAGCCCCCGCTTGAACTGCGGTACGCGCGCGCGCGCCGTGGTGTCCAGGGGGGATGTCTGGCCGTCCTTCAGGAAGTGGTAAGCCACGCCCGCTATCATCGCGCCGTTGTCCCCGCACAGCTTGAGCGAGGGAAAAATGCATTTCAGTTCCTTTCCTCCTACGCGGCAGTCAGAAAGCATAGCCCTGAGGCGTGAATTTGCGGCTACTCCGCCGCCTGCGACTACGGTGCTCAGCCCCGTGTCCTCCGCTGCCTTCATCAGCCGGGAAATCAGTATCTTGCATGCGGCCTCCTGAAAGGAAGCCGCAATGTTCGCGACGCTTTTCTCATGGCCGGGATTCAGGAAGAGGTCCGCCTGGTGTATCACCGCCGTCTTCAGCCCAGAGAAAGACATGTCGTAGCGGTGCGGGGAATTCCCGTCCCCGGCTCCGTCCGTTCCTGACTGTCCCCTCAGCCCCCTCTTGTCTATCTTGGGCAGGGGGAAGGTGAACGCTCCCGCATCCCCTTCCTTGGAAAGCTTGTCTATTATCACTCCTCCGGGGTAACCCAGGTCATAGAATTTCGCGACTTTGTCAAAGGCCTCTCCCACGCTGTCGTCGATCGTCGTGCCCAGGATGTCCAGCTGGCCCACCCCTTTTACGACCGCGATTATGCTGTGGCCGCCGCTGACCAGCAGGCCCAGGTAGGGGTATGCTATGTCGTTCTCAAGGTGGGCCGCATAAATGTGGCCCAGTATGTGGTTCACGGCGAAGAAGGGTTTGCCCGTGGCCCATGCCAGCGTCTTGCCGAATGAAAGGCCTACCAGGAGCGCCCCCATGAGCCCGGGACGGTTGGTCGCCGCCACGGCGTCTATTCCGTCCATCGTAAGCCCCGCTTCGGAGAGTGCCTGCCGTACTACGGGAAGAATCCATTCGGCGTGCTTGCGGCTGGCTATCTCCGGAACGACGCCCTTGTAAATCTGGTGGAACGGAATCTGGGTCGCCACCACGTTGCTCAGGATTTTCTTGCCGTCTTCGACTATGGCGCATGCGGTCTCATCGCAGGAGCTTTCTATTCCCAGTACCTTCATAAGCTTTATTCTCCTTTTCCTTCCTCTGTTTGTCCGTCATTCTTTCATCAGCTGGGAAGGGCAGACGAGCTCGTAGCCCTTGCCAGCCAGAACCGGGGCCAGCTCCGTCAGGAGCGCGGGGAGTATTCCGGCGGACTTTTCGACATGGCCTATCATTATAACCTTTCCGTTTTTATTTGCAAGCTCGATTCCCTCGTAAATCTGCGCGAGCATGGCATCGCGCTCGATAACGTTGTCTATGAAGATGTCCCGGGTCAGGACCTTCATGCCGCGCTTCCCGGCGGCCCGGGCAACCATGCTTTTCGCGCTGGTGCGGGAGTCCATGAAGAAAACCCCGTAGTCCAGGGCCGCGTCCAGCACCGCCCCTATGAGGGTCTCGTCTGCCGTGATGAGCGAGCCTTCGTGGTTGTTCATGCCCCGGACCCCGATCCCCAGCTCCTCCAGGGTCCCGCTGACGAGGGCCTGTATCTCTTCCTGC
>CAMNGY010000047.1 GCA_946538795.1 uncultured Treponema sp. | reverse complement strand
TCTTTCCATCCTTCACAAAGGAAGTCCCCGGGGCATGGCTTCCATTCTTAACCCTGGACTCATTCCTGAGGGATGCCGATGCGCGGCTCCTGTAGACCGGATGCTTCCCGGACAGATCCGGTTCAATTCCGCTAATCCTATAGCAGCCCATGATTTCCCCGATATTGTCTTTCGTGACGAATCCCTTTATGTACGTCTCGAAGAAATCCCTGTCAATCACGGCATTTTCCGAAAGATGGAACATCCTGTCGGAAAGCGAGTAGGAGTAGGCATCCGCGAATCTCCGGTAAAAGGCTTCTTCCGCAGGTCTCGGTTCCGCGGCTTCTGAATATTTAGAATTTAAATATGCCTTGAGGCTCTCAAAGGCTTTCTCGCTGAGAACTCCGGGAACGAACATTCCATTCTCCATGAGTTTCCCCGCGCTTTTCTCATCAATCCGCTCGCTGAAATTCTTTTTCAGGTTGCAGGACGCTATTTTTCCGCTCTGGTCGTATACGAGATCATACAGCTGATCGAACACGGAATCGCAGGAGCCTGCGACTTTTTCAGGAGGAAAGAAGACGGGCATCTCAAGCGTCCGCCCGAAGACCTTTGCCTCCGTATACTCCACGGTATTGTCCCAGTCAATCTCTTTTTCAAGATCCGTCCGGCTCGGACTGTCGCCAGCGTCCGGGACAAAGTATATTGACTTGCCCTGATCCACGCTCATGGTGCTGCTGGAGTTTACCTTGTCATCCCCGTATATCCGAAGGACATCAAATGCTCCCGATTCTTTATGGCTGCTCCTGACTTTCACCGTTCCGTCATAGAGCGGTTCCCATGCTGCGAAGGGTCTCTGCAGCGCATATGACTTTCTGTATTCCGAGAGCTGGGTGCCGCTCATTTTTGTTGACGCTGTTTCAGGATATCCTTTTATCGTTCTTGGTGAAAAACTTGTGGCGGATCCTTCCTTCGTATCATTATGCAGATATTGGTCAGTGCCGGTCACTATGTCCACAAGCCCGTCCCCATCCATATCGTAGAATCCGGTGTAGAGCGTATTTGATCCATCCTGCGTGACCGATGAATAGACGTATCCCGCGCTGATGAGTCCGCCGGGGCTTCCAAGTCCGCCGTAGACGTTCCAGCCGGCTGAGTTTGATGAGGACCGCTCCTCGTTCATAAGGAATGATCCTCCGCTTTTCATGAATGCAGAAAGATCAACTACCTCATAATCGGACGCAAAACCGTTCCCGGACGAATTCTGCCTGTATATTCTTAATGTCTTTCCATGCTGCTCTACGCTTTCACATTTTCCGTCACCGTCTATGTCAACAAGGGTCTGCTTCGTATACCCTGTTGTAGTGGATGCAGAGCCAGTGGCTCCTCCTGTTCCGCGCCCGTCAATTGCATCGGCTCCGAATCCGACTCCCGCGCTGGCATGTACGTTTCCTCCTATGCTTTTTCCGACAGACTCATTCAGAATTTTTCCACCCTCCCATTGAACCGGCGCAGCAAAGAATATCGGATTGCCGTTCTCGTCAAGCTCAAGCTCCTCGTATGCAAAGGTATACTCATAGCTTTCATCCGCATTGTTTTTTACGCCAATGGACGAGAGCATCTTCTCCTTTGCGGAACCTTCGTCGTATTTGAATGTATAGGTGCGCAGGGCTTTTTCGTCCTTGTAGTGCGCCGTTATGTCCGTCAAAAGCCTCCGGCAGATTACCATCTCCTTTGAGCGTGCGTCTATCCTGACATCTTTCCGTGTCTCATCGTAATGGAATTTTACGCTGTAGTTTCCTTTGCCACTGCCGAATCCCGTATAATATATTGCTGATGGGTAGACGTATCCGTCCGATTTCTCATATTCGTAGGTCACGATGTTTCCGTGCACGTCCTTAATTTCTGCAAGGTTCCATGCGAATATCTTTGTGCCGCCGCCAACACAGGACAGGGGGTCACGGCCATAAAGCCTCCTTGTTCCGTCCTTTCCGGTAATTTCCCAATAATCATTATCTGTTCCCGCACCATGGCGTACTATCCGGTTATATGAAGTTTCTTTTCTGGGACTGTATATGATTTCCGTTCCGTCCCTCGTTATCTCATCCAGAGGAATGCCGTCAAGCATATATGTGTCATGTGTGTCATAATTCGGAAGCCCTTTCCTTGTGTCGGTGGTTATGAGGCTTCCGCAGTTGATGTCAAATCCCCTTCCCATGATGCCGTTTCCGCTTCCCGATGAATATCCTATTGAAATCCGCGGCTCCATTCCCCCGCGTCCAGATGGGATTCCCAGGCCGAAGCTGAATGATGCGTCTCCGGTATTTCCAGCCTCGGGCGGATTGAATTTTATAAGATGCCCGTCTGGTTTTGCGGCTTCAAGGTTCTTTATTGAGTTCAGGTTTACATCGGCTGGTCCCGCTGTTTCAGGCAGTGTGAGTGTCGCGTTTATCATGTCGGTGAAGTGGCTTGACAGCGAACGAACTCTGTGTTTTTCTTTGTCCACCTCAAGCCGTTCAAGCTTCACCCAGCTTTTCTTCTCCGTATCGAAGAAGTACGTGTACATATCCTCAAGGCTCTGCGGTTTTGAATTCAGCTCCGCACTGTAGGGGAGCGTTATGGTTACGTCCTTCTCGAATTTTGTTCCGGCGGGAAGGAACCGGTATCCTCCTGATTTCGGAACGGCATTGTAAAGGGATTCGCCAGTATCCTCAACCCTTGCAAGGCGGGTGATGCTTATGACGGTATCCTCCTTCAGTGCTCCCTCCGGTATCTCTATGGAGGCATCCCCAAGGACTATCTTTCCTCCATGCGCCGCGGAGATAAGGGCCTCGGCCTTTTCCTCTACATCAGTGACCATGGGGCTTTCTCCGTACCATTCCCCGGAGGAGGGGGCCGCAAAAAGCTGCTGCGGACTCAGCGCGGAAATATATGTCAAAAGCATCGCCAATGCCAAAAGCCTTCTCGGTCCGCCGGCTCCGGCCTCATCTTTCCTGACTGATATTCTCTTCATCTTTATTTCCCCCTGTTTTCCTTTTTCTCAAAACTTACCTTCACCGGTGTCCTCGGCAAATCCTCGTTTCCCGCTATTACAACTACAAACCCTGACCGGCTGTCCTTGAATTCCATTTTTTCAGGTGCCGTGAACGCGGATATGTCGTACCCGTTTATTGACAGCAGGAAACTTTTCTTGCCGCCGTCATAGGAAACCGTCATCAGATTTTTTGTGCCGTATCCCCTGTTTATATAGGCCGAACTTTTCCAGCCCCCGTTGATATGGCTGAAAACGCCGTCAACGACCTTTCCTGCCGTGTACCTCCCCATTGTGTTTATGAGGACTGTGAGGAGGAAAGGCTTTCCGTCAATCTCCCGGGAACAGAACACTATTCCGTATCCCGCCTCGCTCCTTCCGCTCTCCTTGCTCAGGCTCACGGTAATCGGCTCAAAGCCGTCGGATTCATTTACATGGTTCGTCGTCCAGACGGTGTACCCCGCGTCGTTCAGGTATCTTGTGTCATTGGTCTCAAAGACAAATTTTCCGCTGCAGTCATCTTCCTCGTAAAGAGAGCTTTCCTCCTCAATTACGGACGTTTCCTCCTCCTGCAATTCCTCCGGCGCATCCTCGCCAAAAGGTGTCAGGGTGCAGGATGCAAGAATTGAAAAAAAAGCCAGAACCGGAAACAGTTTCGCAAGTCTCATTCGTCCGTCCTCCTCAAAATGTGTAGTCGTATATCTGCTTCAATGAGACGGTATATCCTATTACCCTGATGCCGGTGGCATCAAACAGCTGCGTTGCGTCTGGATAAACCTTGAACAGAAATTTCCCGGTCTCATAGGAGGCGTTGCTTATTCGTACGGCCTTCTTCTGTTTTACAGGCTCGCCTCCCTTTCCCACGGGCTGCACCATGATATCCGTGTCCGCACCCTCGGTCGCATCCTCGAGGTTGCTTTGGCTCACGACTATATCCGCATTGCGCCTGGGAGGTATTTCTATGTAGAACCAGTCGCAGTCCAGCTCCTCCTTGCCGTCCGTCAGATACCGTACGCAGGGGAGGCTGCATATAAGGTCATGGTCAAGGCGCACCGCCCTTTCCTCCGTGTCGTTGTTCTCCCAGGCATCCTTCCTGCAGTCGGAGGAATATCCGTAGGCATAATCCTTTCCCTCGAAACGTTTCTTCCCCCTGGTTTTATCCAGCCTGTACACGTATCTCCTGCCGTCAGGAATGTCGCGGTCAGTCCAGCGGGTTTCCGTTCCCTCGTAGACGCACTCAAAGTTCAGTACGGGCTGGTCGCAGGATCTCATCAGGAGGTACCTGTCGCAGCCCCCGTCAATTTTCCATGAGAGGAAAACCGTGTGCTCAAGGGAAAGGGAGTCCGCAAGGGGAACGTCATCGAACGGGTCGTCCGTCGTCCTGAAAAGCATTTCCTCAAATGCGTTCTGCGAGCATGAGCATAGCAAAAACAGTGCGGCGGAAATGATGATGCCTTTTTTCATGTCCCCTCCTTGTAAAGTTTGACCGAGAGGCCGAGGACCGCCCTGAGCGCAAGGAAAGTGTCATTCTTGAAGTGGAAGTCAAGCTGGACCTCGGCGTACAGGTCAATGGGACCGCTTATGTTCACTCCGTATCCTGCAAATGACTCCAGCCCGAAAATATTCTGGAAATGGAATTCCTGGTCCCCGTATTTCGGCATGACATTCAGAAGCTCGATTTCGTAATACGGCCCGCAGCCGATGTAGACTGAATTCTTCAGGTCAAAGTGTATATGCGCGCATACCGGAAGCCCCATGGAAATTCCGCTGTAATACAGGGGATAGGCGCCGTCCTTTCCCATTGCGAAGGAATAGGAGAGGCTGGGACGCAGGGAGAAGTCAACGGTCCTATGGCCTATGGCCAGTTTCATCTGCCTCGGATATATCTCGACCCCGATGCCGCATCCGGCAATTCCGAGCATCACGGCGTTCCATCCCGGGTCAACCGGAGTCCAGTAGAATACCGACACCGGGAGCCTTGTCTCAAGGGGGCGCACCTTTTCATTCAGAACCTCATCGCGGCCAAGCCCCGTGGCATCCTCAAGCCCCGTCAGGATTTTTCCGCCAAGGTCATCCATGAGCCTGTCATAATGGGTGATGTCGTCGCTGGAAAAAAATTCTTTGGCCGTCTTCTTTGCGCCCGCGTCGTAGAGCTTCAGGCAGGCGGCCCAGCTTCCTTCATTTTTCTGCACGTACCCGAAAAGGATGTACTCCGCCCCCTCGGCGGCGCAGCATCTGTTGGCATCAAGAATCGTATATATGTCGCCGTATTTTTTTGACGGGAGGAGACGGATGTCTATCATTCCCTCAAAGCGGCAGTCAGAAATTCTGTCATAAATCTCTTCCGAAGGATTCCTTCCGGACGTGACGGCATTGCTGTCCTTGTCATAGACAATCACGGGGGCGACAAGCACAGTCTCCGCGCCGACATAGAGCGGGGGAAGAAAAAGAATGAGCAGGACGGGGAACAGGTTCTTATTCATCCAGCCCCTCCCGTTCCATTGTTACAATCCTTTCAATCTCTGCCACCTCATTGTCAATGCGTCCGTTCAGCCTGAGAATTTTGATGTCGTCAAGGATTTCCGAATATTTCGAGCTGTCCGTCCTGTTCATGTAATAGAGGCTCTTCATTTTCTTGAGGCGGCTTTCCATGTCGTCGCCCTGATAGGCCAGCACTTTTACAAATTCCCTGTACGCGGCCGCATAGTTCCCTTCTGAATAAAAATTCTCGGCCTCCCTTTTTGCCTGCGCAACCGCGCTGTCCTGCGCCGTTGTGTCATGCGTCTTTTTTTTCTGTTCCTCAAAAAGGTCCCCGAAACTCCTCTGGATTCCTGACGCAAGTTTTATCTGCGCGTCCGATTTGCTGCCCAGAAGCTCAAGGGTTTCCCGCATCCCTGACATTCCGGCCATGACCTCCCTTTGGGTGTCCGACAGCGACAGCATTTCTTTTTCAATTTTTTCAGCCTGGCCGTCAGCGTGTTCCCTGTATAGGTCAAGCCTGGAACTGAGTTTTTCAAGGGAATCCCTGCACATCCATATCTCGATGCCCAGAAAGATTTGCAGGGCTATGAGCAGCACTGAAAGAGAGACTGAAGCTATGACGGTTCCTTTATTCCTTGTCATCCAGCCTCCTGAGTATTACGTCCCTTAAGAAACACCAGTCCTTCCTCTCCTGGATTCCCAGCGCGGTGTCTATCATTTTCAGGGCTTTTTCCGTCTCGTCGCCATCAAGCAGAAGCTCGGCCTTTCTCGCATAATATGTGCCCGTTCCCATCCTGAAATAAATCAGCTGCCCGGGACGTATGCATGCACTGGTCCTTACGGTCTCATACCCTTCCTTTTCCGCCACGACGGTGCATTCCTTCTCCCCGGCGGATGCAAACATCAGCCTGCCGTGGATGTCGGTTGTTCCAACGTTCACTTCGTCAACCGTAATCGAGACATTCATGACTTCGTTGTTGTCATAGTCGTATACCATGACGTAAACGGAATCAATTTTCTTCTCGGGCATGGTCATACATGAGAAGCATGACAGGGAGAAAAATATGAATGCCAAGACAGAATGCTTCCTAAACGCCATCTTTCTCCTGTGCCGTGTCTGCATACTTTTTCTGCAGCCTCTCAAGGTTTTCCATTTCTCCGGATATTTCATCCGAAGCCGCCTCAACAAAGGGAATGAGATATATTATGAATTCGCTTTCCACCATGGAGACCTGCCTGCTCTTGAAGAGGTTCCCGATAAGCGGGATGGAGCCGAGGAACGGAACCTTCTTTTCCGAGACATCCTCCTCCTGCTGGAAGAGTCCCCCGATTATGACCGGCTCTCCGCTTTTCGTTCGGACATTGGTGCTGACCTTCTTTTCTGACGTTGACGGAGGCGCGGCTGTGTCTGTCGTGCTTTTCCCCGACGAAGAGTCAGAACTTCCCTGCTTTGATACCAGAGCCTCGACCTTCACCGTCACCATTCCGTCCCCGCTTGCCCACCCGTTTATGGAGAGGGTGAGTCCGCTCGCTATCTCCCGTGTGGTGCTTGTGTACAGGTCCCCCTTCGAGTCTACGATTATGTCCCTGTAGCGGTATGTGTTCGTGTTGGAGAAAGTCACCTGCTCCCCGCTTATGCCGTTGAGCGTCGTGTCCGCAAGTACCCTTGACTTTCCCTCAGAAAGCTCCGCGTTCAGGCTTCCCGCAAACTGGAGTCCGAACTGTGCTATTATGTCAAAATTGATGTTGAAGATGTTGGAGAGCATTCCGGTCCATGAATACCCGGATTCCTTGTCGGAGCTTCCGGCACCGAGGGAGGTTCCCCAGTTCAGCCCCTCCGTCTTCTGCCTCTGTATCACAAGGAGCTGGTACTTTATCTGCTGCCTGGGCCTGTCCACAACTGAAAGCTCCTCCATGAATTCCCTGTACTGCCTTTCTGTGCCGGAGAAGAATATGATTTCCGGCTGGCTGGTCTCCGTTATGTTTCCCCTGCCGACAGACGGGGGAAGATTTTTCAGCAGCTCGTCGCTCTTTATGTATTTCAGCCTCACGCTTATGTTCCGGTTCCTTCCGTCAGGCACGTCTATTTCACGTATGAACTCCTCGATGGGGGCTATCTCCGAGGGGCTTCCCGTCAGGATGACCGAATTGCTTGACCTGTCCTGCTTTATGAGGGACGCAGCGTTCAGCTCATTTGGAAACAGGGCCGCGAGCGCGTCAACGCCCATGTTCTGTATCTGGATTACCTTTGTTTCCTTCAGCTTCCTCATGGCATCCTTCTTCTGTACCTCATAGATGTAATACACGTCGCCCCTCACGGTATAGTCGAAGTTGCATTGGAACAGCAGCAGCGTCAGAAGCTCGTCAAAGTCCTTGCCCGAGTACGTCAGGTTCTCAAGGTTCATGCTCGGTCTGGAGGTCAGCGCATATTCCCTTCCGCCCTTGCTGAAAAGAGCATCTATTACATTTACAAGAGAAGCTTTTTTTATTGTGCAGGAAAATTTGTCGCCATCCCTTGTAATCGCGGCGGCAGCTCCAACATCCTGTGCGGGAAGAACTCCGAGGGGAATGACGGCGAGGAATATGGCTATGGCTATGGTTCTCACAGGAATTTCCAAAAACACTTTTTAACTTGTCCCTTACAATTAATGATTCTAGATAAAAAAAAAAAAAAAAGAAAAGAATTTTTAAAAAAAATTTTTATTTTTTTTTGTTTAAAA
>CAMNGY010000046.1 GCA_946538795.1 uncultured Treponema sp. | reverse complement strand
AAGTCCCGTGGAAAAGG
Organism: uncultured Treponema sp.; assembly: GCA_946538795.1. GTDB lineage: Bacteria > Spirochaetota > Spirochaetia > Treponematales > Treponemataceae > Treponema_D. Next base: position 8,202 of record CAMNGY010000046.1, on the reverse strand, counting down.
GGATGATAACATCCATCAGCCAGGGCGACAGCGTTGAGGGGTGCACATTAATCACGGCCCGCGATGTTCCTGGAAGCAACCTGGTAGACAGCGCGGAAGGGAAAATAAAAGTCTTCTGCGACGGAAACGTTTCCTATGAGGGTGAGCCAATCGGTTTGTTGCTGGGACCGGACGAAGAGACATTGGAACGGGCACTGTCCGATCTGCAAATTCATTATGACGGAAGCCCTATTGAGCACTATATACAGAACAGCGACGAAGATGCCGGAAACAGCGAGTTGTTCGGCGACAAAGACAGAGAGAGGCTCATAGAGTTCGGGGACTGCTTCACGATGGAAAGCGGCAAGCGTAAGGGAATAGACGCAGAACTTGCTGAAGCCGAAGTCCTGGTGAAAAACGACTGGGTATATTCACTGTCCCCGAAGAATTATCGGGAGCCATGCGGCGCGCTCTGTTCGTTCAACGGAAAAACAATGAGCGTATTCTCTCCTTCCCAATGGATAAGCAACTTGAGGGAGGACCTGGCGGAAGTCTTGCACTTTCCCGCAAAAAAAATCAACGTGACCAGGACAAAGGACTGGAACCGCTCCACAAACAGTATATGGTACAATTCCATAATAGCCTGCCAGGCTGCAGTCGCATCTTATAAGCTCAAGACACCAGTCAAGCTCATCTACAGCAGGGAAGAGCAGGAGCATTTCATAGACTGCATGAAGCCAATCCTCTTCCATACGGAATTGGGTGCGGACAAGGACGGAAGGCTGAAGGCCATGAAAGTGGAAGTATCCGTTGACTCGGGCAGCACGAATGTCTTCATCGGAGAGATAATGGACAGGCTGGCCATAGCCTGCACATCCTGCTACAAGGCAGACAACGTGAGCATACGGGTCACGGCGCACAGCTCCAATACCCCGCCCATGTCACTTGACATGCAGATTATTGATTCGGCCTCTTTTTTCGCCATGGAAAGCGCAGTCTCAGCCCTGGCACAGAAACTAAACACGGAGCCATACAATTCCCTTATTTTCCCCAGCGACATACGGAAAATGAACCTTAACCTGCATCAGGAAGAAGCCGACAACATGGACTTCCGGAATTTCACCATGCCGTTCAAGTTTTCGTTCCCCAAGGCAGAAGAAAGCATAGACATTCTGTTTGACTCCAGCGACTTCAAGAACAAGTATATTTTTTATAACAGGGAAAGCCTTGCCCGTTCCAGGAATTTTTCGGAGCAATTCACCGCATCACCGTTCAGCCCTCCCGTCAGGGGAATAGGATTCGCAATAGGATACGAAGGGTCATTCTATTACGGATCCAAGGTATATAAGGCAGATCAGGAGCTCAGCGTGACGCTGGAGGACTACGGGGACCTGACCATACACAGCCCGCCCATCTCTCTTCCCATACAGGAGATATGGACAAAACTCGCCTCCAGCATATTGGACATACGGCCTTCACGCATAAAGATAGATTCACACTTTGACAGCGGAAGCGAACCGTTCATACCGGAAAGCGCGTATGCGAACATCAGCATAATGACAGTCCTCCTGAAAAAATGCTGCGAATCCATCAAAAGAAAAAGGGAAAAGGAGCCTCTTCCTGTTTCTGTCACCCACAAACTGGGAAGCATTCAGAAAAAAGCATGGGATGGCGAGCGGTTCATGGGCGCGCCTTTTCACTCATGCTCATTCGCCGCCGCAACCGTGGAAGTTGAGCTGGACAACCACAGTTTTTCTACCAAAATAAGGAAGATTTACATAGTCATAAGCGGAGGACAAATACTCAGCTCACAGGCTGCGGAGGCCACAATCCGTCTGGGAATACAGAAAATACTGAGATCCCTTACCGACGGCAAGAAAACGGATTGCGAGGACATAAAGATTTCTTTCATGAAATCAGACGACAACCCGGAACAGATCGGCGAGCTGGTATACCAGGTCATCCCGTCCGCTTACCTTCAGGCCTCATCACAGGCTCTGGGAATACAGCTGAATTCACTGCCACAGAACTATGACAGCATTTTCCAGCAGATACGGAAACTGAAATCCACGGCCGCTGATGACACGGCCGACAAGGACGGGCCGGAACAAACAAAGAACGATTTGCAGCCGGATGCCGGGCAAGTGACAGAGGAGGACGCACATGCAGATAACGCTGACGCTGAACGGTGAGGAAACGACTTTTTACACAAGTCCCGATACCAGCCTGCTTCAGGTACTCAGGAGCATGCATCTTTATAAAGTGAAATGCGGTTGCATGGAAGGTCACTGCGGGAACTGCATGGTCCTGGTTGACGGCAAGCCAACACCGTCATGTGTCATACCAATGGCGACGGTGAAGAACTCCTCCATAGTCACGCTGGAACACTTCATGAACTATCCCGAATACAACGACATAATGACAGGATTCAAAATGGCCGGCGTAAACCTATGCGGCTACTGTGACGCGGGAAAAATCCTGACCGCATATCAGCTTATAATACCGTCCAGCAGACCCAGCATCCCGCAAATTGTAGACATGATCAAAGACCTGGATTTCTGCTGTACGGACATAAACAGCTACATAAACGGCATCATCTATGCCATAGCTACCAAGCACAGGCGGGAAGGAAAGAAAAATGGAAGAAAATAAGGGAAGCTTTCTTATCGCAAAGAACCTTTCGGATATACTATACCACATAAAGACGGTCAGCAACCTGAAAATCGTAGGTGCCTGCACCCAGATTGAGGACCTGAGATGCAAGGCCGTTTCAACCAGAAACATCCAGGAACTCAAGAATATAGACAAGAGGGAACGATACATAGATTTTGGCCCCGCCGTCACGTTGGACCAGATGAGCGCGATGGGCAGAAGCAACATACCGCCCGTCCTTTACGATGCGATACAAAGCACAGCAACCGGCCCAATAAGGAACATAGCAACGCTGGCCGGTAATATATGCAGGGAAGGACAGAAAGGCACCCTGTTCGCGCCGCTCCTGGCTTTGGACGCCCGGCTGGAAATAAAGAACCCTATATCCACAAAATACATACCATTCACCAAATTCACGCAGATTCCACCCGCATTCGTCCTTAGCAAAATAAGGGTTCCGATAAACGACTGGGAAATTTCAATATTCACCAGACTGGGACCAGAAGGCAAGCCGTCCCCGCTAAATGCAAGCTTTGTCTTTCTTGTAGACACGGAAAATGACCTGATCGTGAATATGAAGATAGCTTTCACGGGGCCGCTTGTGTTTCATTCCCGGGAGCTTGAGAACAAGCTCATAGGCTCCAAGCTCCCGCTCCCTGACAAAGTCCTGAGCGACTTCCTTGAGACAGCGGAAAACCTAAGCAAGGAGGAATTTGAGGAAAGCGGGACCGCCCCAATCCTGAAGGAACAGTTCCTGAGCTTGCTGGATTACCACCTGCAGCTGCTCAGCTGATTCATAGCGTCGGAACCGCGTTCCTTGATATGAACGCGTCATTTGATAAGCATCGCGTCCCCGTATGAGAAGAAGCGGTATTTTTCCTGTACGGCCAGCTTATATGCGTTCAGTATGTTCTCCCTGCTTGAAAATGCGCTCACAAGCATTATCAGGGTGGACTCCGGTGTATGGAAATTCGTGAACATCTGGTCAACAACCTTGAATTTGTATCCGGGATACATGAATATGCTCGTCCTTCCTGTTCCTCCCCTCACAATGCCATTTTCATCGCTTGCGCTCTCCAAGGTCCTTACGCTGGTTGTTCCGACGGCAAGTATTTTCCGGCCTTCCGACTTCGCACGGTTTATCCGGTCAGCGACATCATACGGAACAGTGTAGACCTCCTCGTGCATCTTGTGGTCCCGTATGTCATCTACACGCACTGGCAGGAAAGTTCCCAGACCAACATGCAGGGTCAGCCACTCCAGCTCAACTCCCCTGGCTTTCAGCAAGTCCAGCATCTGCTCCGTAAAATGCAGGCCGGCCGTCGGGCATGCGGCACTTCCAGTTTCCTTGGCATAAACAGTCTGGTACCTTTCTCCGTCTATGTCCGTGTCTTCCCTTCTGATGTAAGGCGGGAGGGGTATATGCCCATTCCTTTCAAACCAGTCTTCCCCCAGCCTGAAAGGGAAACGAATCGTCCTGAATTCAGTTCCTTCATTGGCAGAATCTCCCTCTATCACTCCTTCGGACCCGTCAGGAAAACGGTAGCATGAGCCAGGCTTAACTTTCTTGGCACCTTTCACCATAGTGTTCCAGGCATCTCCTTCAGGTCCAATCTGGTTCAAGAACATGAATTCCTGCTCGCGTCCGTCCTGTCCATCATTCAGAACCCTTATACCGTAGCAGCGGCTCCGGCGGACACGGCTGTTATTGAAAACCATCAACGTACCGTCATCGATCAATGATGGCAGGTCCGCCATAACATGGTGCTCCACCACCCCGCTTTCCCGTCCCAACAGCATCAGGCGGTCGTTCCCTCTTTCCGTGCAGGGTTTCTGAGCAACAAGCTCCTCCGGCAGATCAAAATAAAAGTCGCTGGTCCTCACTTTCTCCTCCCTTTTTTTCAATTCCCAAATGGCTGTAGGCACGGTCTGTAACAATCCTGCCTCTCGGAGTCCTCACAAGCAGGCCGCACTGTATCAAGTACGGCTCATAATAGTCCTCAAGGGTATCCTGGCTTTCCCCGATGGAAATTGCGAGGGTCTCGGCCCCGACTGGCCCGCCAGAAAAGTTCCTGATTATGGAAGAAAGAATCTCCCGGTCATAATGCTCCAATCCCAAGGAATCTATTCCCAGTTTGTTAAGCCCATCCTGGACAATCTGGACGGTTATTACGGGACTCCCCGCCACCTGCGCGAAATCCCTCATGCGACGCAGGATGCGGTTGGCAATTCTGGGCGTACCACGGGAGCAGGATGCCATGAGCATAGCCGCATCGTCAGCAGCCGTCACGTTCAGGATGGAAGCAGACCGCCTTATTATGGAAGCAAGTTCCTCTTTAGTATAAAAGTTGAACCGCTGCACGATTCCAAAACGGCTGATAAGAGGCGAGGAAACCATGCCCGCCTTAGTCGTCGCGCCCACGAGGGTGAAATGAGGAATAGGAATCCTGACGGTCCTTGCTGCGGCCCCCTGCCCTATAACCCAGTCCAGCTCAAAATCCTCCATCGCTATATAAAGCATCTCCTCTATGGCCGGCTTCAGGCGGTGTATCTCATCGATGAAAAAGACTGTCCTCTCCGTTATAGTTGAAAGAATTCCAGCCAGGTCCTTGGGTTTGTCCAACGCAGGTGCGCTGGTAACCTTGAAATCAACTCCAAGCTCAGCGGCAGTAATCTGGGCCAACGTAGTCTTGCCTAATCCTGGTGGCCCTATCAAAAAGAGATGATCCAGCGCCTCCTTCCTGTCCCTGGCAGCGTTCACAAATACGGAAAGGTTTTCTTTTATGGCCGACTGCCCCTGAAACTCCATAAGGCTTCTGGGCCTCAGGTTTCCATCCTGGACATCATCTTCGCTGCTTTCGTCAGCACGAACTATATGGGACGCGCCAAGAGAAGCTGCCTGAGCTGCCTGAGCCGAAAGCTGGGCAACGATATTCATGTCGCTCTCTTCGGCCTCTTTTGCTGATTTTGGACGGGAATAAGGGCTTTTTGCTGTTACGCTCCTGCTCATTGTGCCATCTCCACGAGAGCCTTACGGAACAGGGCGTCCTCTTTCTGGGATTGCCCCATTTGGGCAAACGCGCTGTCCTCTTCCATCTGCTGGGCAAGTCGGGCAACCGTCTGTTCCGCAGTCCGCCTGTCATAGCCCATGTTAGCCAAAGCTCCTGTCACGTCAGAATACGGGGATTTGGCCGGCTGCTGTCCTCTGGGAACACTTCCGCCATCTTCAGACAGGGTAAGCTTGCCTTTCAGCTGCAAGAGCATCTTGGCCGCAGTCTTCTTGCCTACACCCGGAACTTTCTGCAAGGCATCAAGATTTCCGTCATCCAGAATTTTCACCAGCTGGCTGGAGCTAACAGCCCCCATAATCTTCAATGCTGCCTTTGGCCCTATGCCATCAACTTTCAGAAGGTCCAGGAAAAGGCACCTCTCGCCCACAGACGCAAAACCATAGAGGCTCATAATGGAATCGCTATGCTGCATCCACGTGTAGACCCGGCCTGTCTCCCCGACAGCGGGAAGGGCTTGTATGCTCGTATCAGGAGAAAATATTTCCCACTCTATACCATGCGTGTCCAGACAGAGTTTCTGGGCTGCTTTTTCCGTTATAATACCTGTCAGGCTGTTGAACATTGATACACCGCCAATTATTTTAAACTATCCATGAGGGATATGAAGTGGCTGAGGCGGGTCACAGCTTCCGTCAAGGAATTCAAAGAGGGCACCCGAAGATATTCGTCTATGGAACTCCAGTTCTTTACAATCGATGGACTTATGGACTTTTTGTCATCAAGAAGCTCCGTAAGCTTTTTAAGGACCGTGCGTAAAATTCCCATTCCCTGATCAAGTTGCTCAGAGAACTGATTGTTCACAAGTTTTATTTCGTTATACAGCTTTTTTGCGGCATCACCGGACCTCTTGGCGGCCTCCGCCAGCATCGCAATTTTATAACCATTGGGGAATCCCTGTCCCAGCTCCATGTCCAGCTTCATTATCTCATCGTCAGCCGAAAGCATCTGATGGTACTCGGCAGAAAACTTTGCGGTGTAGTCACCTCCGTAAATCTCCGCGCGGACAGCGAAGTTTTCAACAAACTCAAGAAGGCTCTTGCCCAAATAAGTCTCAACCAGTGTATGGAAATACCGAGCGTGGGCATATCTAGTATATGCCAGCTTCTCGCCTTCGTTCAAATCTGCTTTTATGCTCTCAAGAACTTCCGAGGATTCCTCTGTATAATTCTGCAGATCCAAGATATTAGCACCACCAAAAACCTCTTTCATCTCTTTTTCAAGGATCTGGTTCTTCTTCTTTATGTCTATCTCGGACAAAGTCTCCTCCATCTCATGGGAAAGCTGATCCAGAAAAGACTTGACAATATCTTCTGAAGGGAAAGAGGGAGAAGCGTCATAAGAAGGCTCATGCAACAAGAGCTTTCCAAAGTTGGCAAAGACAGCCAACGAGTTCATCTTGAACAACTTGTCGTACAATGAATCGAAAAGTTTCTTATCATAGCCCTTGAAACCCGGAAGAGTAGAAATGAACTCAAACTGAGACGACCAGTCTTCTACAAAGAGCAGGCTGGTCACGGAATTCAGGAAATCCGGCACCAGATCCAAGGAATGCGCCCTGGTCAGCTGTCCAAACGCAACGCCAGACTCAAACCTGTGCTCCGCAATGTCAGGCTTAAATCTTTTTAGAATGGCATAATAATCTATCAGGCAGAACTGCTTCAAGACCAGCACGGAGTTATACATGGCATTCACCCTGCCAGCCAAATCCTTTCCATAAATAGAAGTGAGCTTTTCAAACAGCCTGTGAGCCTCTTCCTTCAGGACCGGGAAGTCCTTGCCTTCTGAAAGATCCTCAAGGGATTCTTCCGAGAGGGACTCAATGATGCCTTCGATTTTCTCATTAGAAAAATGCTCCATGATGGCATGGGCATAATATGCATCCGACGTATTCTCAAGAAAAAACTCCCTCAAGGGATCCACGACTTCGTAAATCTGATAAAGGAGGCTGGCAAATTGAGGCAAAAGCCTGTCTTTGCTCAATTTGTAAAACTTATGGCCAGTCTTGTTCAGTTGCTTCTGTGCGGCCTGAAGAATCTTCCGTTGCGGGTCGCTTTCCCTCCCCAGGATGAAATCCAAAAGGGCCATGAGGAAACTTCCTCCAGCTGAAAGCGGGCGGTCCCCGTCCTTTGTATCTAAATCTGCCATGGTAGCCTAATTATCTATTATAACTACAGGATTGTCAAACCCCAAAATAGCGCGCCTGAAAGCAAACATAAGCGGGAACCTCGAAAATGCCCCGCTGCAGAGTCAGGATTAGCGCTTGTACTCGGATCTAATCCCCAGCTTTTTTATGCGGAGCATCGGGAACATCAGCCCCTCTTGGCATGAATACAGAATATGCTGACCTGAAGATGAAAAAAAAGGATGCACATTCTCCGGCGAATAGCCGGCTCTGTGCATCCCTTATAAAGGATCTTGCTATTTTGAATAGAATTCAACGACCATCTGATCGTTTATTTCAACAGGAATGTCTTTCCTCTGCGGATATGCAATCAATTTC
>CAMNGY010000045.1 GCA_946538795.1 uncultured Treponema sp. | reverse complement strand
ATATATGAAATCACCGGCCTCAACCTTCACGTAGTGCAGGAAGTCGGACAGGGAATTTGTCTCTATGGCCTTGCGGATTTCGCTGGCAGAATAGATTCCGTTCATACCGTGCACCAGCTGCGCATCCTTGTCGGCAGACAGCACATACCAGCATTCGGTTTTGCCACGGCAGCCCTCGTAGAGTTGGGCCGTCGCGTCATCCGGGTGCACCTGCACGCTCAGCGTGTCATTGGCCTGGATTACCTTGACAAGAAGCGGGTAATCCCCACCGACAAATTTCTCAAAATCTTTCTGGCACCCATTTGGATGAGTGGAGGCTATCCACAGCTCGTAGCCCCAGATTTTTTCAGACTTTATGGCATCAAGCTTCATCATGGCAGACACCTCACTTTTCCCAAAGCTTCTCAGGGTAATAGCCTGAAGAAACCTTGGCAGCAATCTCGGCCTTGACTATCTCGCGGTCCTCCGGGTATGTCATGCCAAACCACTTCTCGCTGGACGTGAAGAACTTTATGCTGCCCTTGCCGTCCTTGATTATATCGCTGGCGGCAACAGGCAACAGGGCCTCTGCCTTTGCCTCGCCCAAGGAAGTCCTCTTGAAGCCCTCCCAGTAGCTGTGGAATTCAGAGAATGCGGACAGGCCGAACGCAAAGAGGTTCATGCTGACCCACTCATTGCCGGTCATCCGTATCTCCTTGCCGTCCAGCTCGCTGACGATTCCCCCGTCCTTGTAGCTTATCTTGGTGTTCTCGGTAATGGACTTCAGGTAGCCGTCCGCCACCTGGCAGACACCACGGCTGACGGATCCGCTCTTGCTCATCGTGTTGCCCAGAACATAGCCCACCATAGCATGTTCGGTGCTGCCCTCCGGCATGGAGGAAAGGTAGCTGCCCAGCGTCTTGAAGGCTTCCCGCCCGTAATAGTCATCGCTGTTTATCACCGCGAAGGGGGCATTCAGCTTTTCCTCCGCGCACAGGACGGCATGGATCGTTCCCCAAGGTTTTGTCCTGGAGGCCGCCTTTGCCTGCTCCTCCGGCGAAAGAAGGGAATCCAGCGACTGGAACACGTATTCCGCATCTACGTTGCGCGCAACGCGGTCAAAGAGCCTCTCGCGGAAATCCTTCTCTATGTCCTTGCGGATTATGAACACGACCTTGCCAAATCCACTCCTTGCGGCATCAAAGGCCGAATAGTCCAAAAGGCACTCCCCATGAAGGCCAACGGCGTCAATCTGCTTGACCCCACCATAGCGGCTGCCCATTCCTGCAGCCAGAACCAAAAGCGTCGGTTTCATATTAAATCTTTCTCCATAAAATACTCACCGGGCACAAAACGCGCATGGCGTCTGCCCCCGGCTATGGCATCATGCGGTAATCGTGCGGAGCGCAAGCTCTATCATGTTCGTGAAGGTTTTCTGCCGCTCCTCAGCAGTCGTCTCGCCCCCAAGCAATATATGGTCGCTGACGGTCAGGATGGCCAGGGCCTTGCGGTGAAACTTTGCCGCCAGCGTGTACAGCTCGGCAGCCTCCATCTCCATTCCCATGACCCCGTACTCGCTCCACAGCTTCCAGTTGGCCTTGTCGTCGTAGAAGTTGTCGCTGGACACACACAGGCCCACCTTGCGGGAAAGGCCCATCGTCCCGGCCTCGTCGTAAGCGGTCTTGAGAAGCCCGAAGTCGGCGGCAGGGGCAAAATGCATTCCGTTGAAGCGCATCGTGTTGAGCGCGGAGTCGGAGCAGGCTGCCTGGGCAAGGAGCACCTCACGCAAGGCTATGTCCTTCTGTATGGCGCCGCAGGTTCCCACCCGTATGGCCTTCTGGACGCCATAGAAGCGGAAAAGCTCGTTGACGTATATGGAAAGGGATGGCTGGCCCATGCCCGTTCCCTGTACAGAGACTTTTTTTCCTTTGTATGTTCCCGTATAGCCGAACATACCGCGGACCTCGTTGTAACACTTGGCATCGGTCAGGAAGTTCTCGGCAATGAACTTCGCCCTGAGCGGGTCACCGGGCAGCAGCACGGCATCCGCTATGGCCCCGTCCGGGGCATTGATATGCGTACTCATTCTTCCATTATAGCACAAGTTTCCGCAACGGGCTAGATTTATTTTCACAGAGCGGCCAGCCGGCAGGATGCGGTCAGTGGGCAAGATTACAGACCTGCCCGGCATATAACAGGGCCTGTAATCAATGCGCCATAAATACGCCCGTCCGGCACTCACAAGGCCCGTCCGTCCAGGACGGCCTGCCTGAGCTCGCTCCCCTCGTAGACCAGTTTGAGCGAGAAGAAGGGAACGCGGCGGGCTATCAAATCCAGGAAAATCTCGTCGCCCTTCCAATGCTCCAGCTCGTTGAGCTTCGCTATGGGAACCCATTCCAGCGTCCCCTCGTCGCAGTCCCTGAGTTCCCCGCTGAAGCTGTCCGAATGAAAGAGGTGCATGTACTCGCCCTCGTAGCGGTCGGAAACAAAGGTGACTATGCCGCAGTAGCGCATTCCCGTCAGTTCCAGGCCCGTTTCCTCCCGGACTTCCCGCGTCACGCAGTCCTCGGGGCTTTCGCCCTCCTCGCAGTGGCCGCCTATCCCGATCCACTTGTCCTTGTTGATGTCACCGGCCTTCTTGACCCGGTGCAGCATCAGGTAGGACGAATTTCTTTCTATATAACAGAGCGTCGTGTTCTGCATCCCGCCACCTACCTTGCCTGCTCCTAGCCCCGGGGTGTTTCCCACCCCATGGCACACTTCACGGCCCGGTGCCAGCCGTCCAGCTCCTCCTGCCTTTTCTTTTCATCCATCGTGCTCGTGAATTCCCTGTCCAGCCCCCAGTTGGCCTTGATGTCGTCCTTGGACTTCCAGTAACCCACGGCAAGGCCCGCGAGGTATGCCGCCCCCATCGCCGTCGTTTCCACGCAGACAGGCCTGCGGACGGGAACGCCCATGATGTCCGCCTGGAACTGAAGCAGGAAGTTGTTCATGCATGCCCCTCCGTCAACCTTGAGAGACGTCAGCCTGGTCCCTAAATCCTTCTCCATCGCGCTGACCAAATCCGCCGTCTGGAAGGCGAGCGATTCCACGGTCGCCCGTATAAGGTGGTATTTGTTCACGCCCCGCGTCAGGCCGACTATAGCCCCTCGCGCGTAAGGGTCCCAGTACGGTGCGCCCAAACCCGCGAAGGCAGGGACCACGTAGCAGCCGTTAGTGTCGTCCACCCTCGTCGCAAAGTACTCGGAGTCCGGCGAGCTGTCAATCATGCGCAGCTCATCGCGCAGCCACTGGATTGAGGCCCCCGCCACGAGCACCGAGCCTTCCAGCGCGTACTCAACCTTGCCGTCCAGCCCCCAGGCTATCGTCGTCAGGAGTCCGTTCCTGGAGCAGACAGGCTTTTCCCCCGTGTTCATCAGCATGAAGCAGCCCGTGCCGTAGGTATTCTTCGCCTCCCCTGCCTGGAAGCAGGTCTGGCCGAAGAGGGCGCACTGCTGGTCGCCCGCCGCCCCCGCGATGGGTATGGGGCCGCCGAAGAATTCCGCGTCCGCCTCCCCGTAGATGCAGGAGGAAGCTTTTGCTTCCGGCAGCATCTCCCTGGGTATGCCAAGCTCGGAAAGAATCTCTCCGTCCCAATCCAGCGTGTTTATGTTGAACAGCATCGTGCGGGAGGCGTTTGAATAGTCGGTGACGTGCACACGTCCCTTGGTCAGCTTGTAGATGAGCCAGGTTTCTATGGTGCCGAAGAGCAGCTCGCCTTTTTCCGCCTGCTCCCTCGCTCCCTCCACGTTCTCCAGTATCCAGCGGAGCTTGGTGCCGGAGAAATACGGGTCTATGACGAGGCCGGTCTTTTCCCGGTAGCTGTCCACAAGGCCCTTCTCCTTGAGCGAGCAGGCGTAATCCGCCGTCCGCCTGCACTGCCAGACAATCGCATTGCAGACTGGCTGGCCGGTCGCCTTGTCCCAGACGACAGTGGTCTCCCTCTGGTTGGTTATGCCGATTGCCGCGATGTCGCGGGCACTGGCCCGGGCCTTCTGCATGGCTTCCCGCGCGACGAGCAGCTGAATCTGCCAGATTTCGTTCGCATCGTGCTCCACCCAGCCGGGCTTTGGGAAAAACTGGGTGAACTCCTTCTGGGCAAGGGCCTTCACCGTTCCTTTCTGGTCAAACAGGATGCACCGCGCGCTGGTGGTTCCCTCGTCCAGTGCCATGATGTATTTAGCCATAACTACCTCATCGCCATTATAACACAGACGCTCCCTTCCCGTGAAGTGGCAGCGTAGCTTCAAGCCAAGGGGCAGCGTAGCTTCAAGCCAAGGGGCAGCGTAGCTTCAAGCCAAGGGGCAGCGTAGCTTCAAGAAAAGGTGGCTGTCTGAGGAAGGAATTCCCGGTTCTCTTTGGAGAAGACGCAACCGCAGTAGTCCTGACGGTACAGGCCGTACTCGGCGGAAAGCTCCAGGCTGCGCTTGAAGCCGCCCTTCTTCTTGAAGTCCGAGGGGAGGAAGCGGGGGGCGGCCCCTGACGAAACGTAAGTTCCGGCTGGTGCGGGATCCTGGCCATATTTTCCAGGGCCAGTCCGTCCAAGCCCCCCATCCTGTCCCCCCTCCTGCTCCAGGGCCTTGCCTATCGCATTGATTTTGCCTGCGTCCTTGAAGGGGCTTATGGAAAGCGTCGTCGTGAACCAGTCGAATTTTCCCTCACAGGCAACCCGGTAGGCTGCCCTCAGGCGCAGCTCGTAGCAGCGGCGGCACCGCTCGCCCTTCTCCGCTTCCTGCCTCAGGTCCGGCTCTTCCCTGACTCCGGTCGCCCTGAAAAAGTCCTCCGGTTCGTAGCCGCCTTCTATGAGGGAGATGCCTTTTGCCGCCGGGAAGCGGGGCAGGAAGTCCTTCAGTTCCTGAAGCCGCCTGTCGTATTCGGCCTTGGGATGGATGTTGGGATTATAATAGAAGAGAGTGATGGCAAAATAACCCTCAAGGTATTCGATGACATAGGATGAGCAGGGGGCACAGCAGGCATGAAGGAGGAGCGTCGGCTTTTTCCGGGGCTGTATGCCGTCAGCCGGTTGGCCAGCATCCCCCTCCCACGCCTGACTTGGCAGGGAAGAGAGTATCTGATTCAGCTCCCTCTCATAGGGGGAGCTTCGCTTGGACACCGGGTCGCCCTATTTTTTCAGCAGGGCGGCGAAGGGGTTGTAAGTCTCGCCGTCGTCATCGGAGGCATGGGCCTTCTGGTACTCGGCGGCGTTGACCTCCTCCTCGCTGGAGACGATCGGGGAAAGGGAAATCCTCTTCTCGTCCGTGTCCACCTTGTCCACGGTGACGGCAATGCTGTCACCTGCCTTGTAGACTTTCTTGAGGTTCGTGTTGCGCTCCACGGGCAGCTTGGAGATGTGGACAAGGCCATCGACGGCTGGGGCCAGGTTTATGAACAGGCCGAAGTCAGCCACGCGGCTGATTTTCCCTTCTATTCTCGTTCCTACGGGGAACTTTGCCTTGATTCCATCCCAGGGGTCCGCCTCAAGGACTTTGGTGCTGAGGGAGACTTTCTCCTTTGCCCAGTCAGCCCTGATAATCTTTGCCTCGACTTCCTGGCCGATTTTGAGCACGTCATGCACGTCGTTGACGCGGACATGGCTTATCTCGGAGACAGGCAGCAGGGCCTCGAAGCCCTCTATGTTGACGAACGCGCCGTAGCTTTCTATCCGGGAAACCGTGCCCTTGACGACTGAGCCGAGCTGGAGCTTCTGGGCGAGGACGGCCTTCTTCTCCTCCGCCTCCGCGGCAAGGATTGCCCGGTTGGAAAGAACGATGTTCTTGCCCTCGTTCTTGTATTCCTGAATCTTGAAGGTCAGGTGCTTGCCCACGTATTCGGCAGCTTCTTTGCGCTCACGGTAGCCCATCTGGCTGTAGGGGCAGAAGGCCCTCGTTGAGCCGACCATGACCTCGAACCCGCCCTTGATTTCCTGCGTGACATGACCCTCCACAGGAACTCCGTTCTGGAACGCGCTTTCCAGCATGTCCTTTCCGGCGTTCTGCCCGGCGAGCTTGGTCGTGAAGTGCAGCTCGTCCTTCGTGGCCGAAGCAAAATAGACCTTGATGCGGTCCCCTTCCTTTATGGAGACATTGCCCGCATCGTCCGTGAACTCCGACTTGTCTACGAATCCCTCACTCTTGAGCCCGAGGTCTATGAATACCGTGTCCGACGAGATGGCGACAACTGTGGTTTCGACCATCTGTCCCGGTTCAAACTGATTTTTCATATAAATCTACCTTATAATGTGAAGTTATTTTTTATTCTTTGATTTTACCGGTTTTTCCTGAAAGCCTGACTCGCTGGCCTTGCGCTGTTCCACCAGGCGGTCTACTCCGCGCGTCCCTAAATTTATGGACAGGCCCACGAAGACTTTCGCCGTCATCTGGTCAGCGGTCTCATAGTTGTACCTGGTTCCTTCCCAGTTCATGTGGGAATGGCTGTACTGCACGCTCTGAAGGTCAACTCCCAGGTTCAGGCCTACCAAGTAGTTCGGTTTTGCTATTATCCAGCACCTGTAGCCTATGTTGAAGTTATAGCCTATATTGCGCTCCTCCAGCTTTATTTTTGCAGCATTTCCCACAAGCCAGCCATCCTGCGGAAGGGTGAATTCCGAGCGGCGGAGGGTAAACAGGGCTGAAGGGAAGAATGTGAAGGAATGTCGCCTGCCCAAATTAAGCCTGATTACCGGCCCTACCCCCACATTGTACTCTATTCCTTTATCCAGCTCTATATCGGAGTCCGGTATTTTTACGGCCCCCGTACTGTCGAAGTCCGAGAAGGTATAACGGCTGAACTTGCTCAAGCTTCCGTCTATGCCCACGCCTACGTCCGTAAAGCCGAACGGAGAACCAAGGAATGAAGTGAAAGTGGCCTTGCAGCCGAGCGGGGTCGTAGAATTCCGGATGAACTCCTCCATTCCCAGATAAGTGATATCATCATCATCAACTTTCAGCGTGTCGGAGTTCTTGAAGGTGTTCTCGTAGCTTAGAGAAAACTCCCAATCCTTCGCTTGGGCGAAGGCTGAAAAGAGGGCCAAGGAAACAATTGCGAACAATTTTCTTGAGCAGATCTTCTTTTTCATTTTGGGCAGTATACAAAATTTAACAATGTACTGCAAGTGCGTTTTTGGGGAATCTTTCTTGAAAATTCGCCCCGCAAGTCTTCCGCCGAGGGTTTGCATACGCCCTATTGCCCAGTTTCTGGAGATGGCCTATACTTTCCCCCATGCGATTCATCCATACGGCGGACTGGCACCTGGGCAACCGGATGCACGACATAGACAGGACGGACGAGAGCGGAAGCTTCCTGGCCTGGCTCAAGGAGGAGATTGTCAGGCGGGAAGCGGACTGCCTGGTCATATCGGGAGACATCTATGACGTCGCGAACCCTCCCAACGAGGCCAAACGGCAGTACTGCGGTTTTTTGGCCTCCCTCATAGGGACCTGCTGCCGGAACGTGCTGGTCGTCGGGGGCAACCATGACTCCGGCAGCCTCCTGGACACCGAGAAGGACCTGCTGGAAGCCCTGAACATACACGTGATCGGCTCCATCTCGGGCCTTGCCCCGGAGGATATGCTGTTCGAGCTTGCGGGACAGGACGGGGAAGCCATAGGCATTGCCGCCGCCGTCCCTTACGCGCGCGAGCTGGAACTGCGGGATTACCTTACGGAGGAAGCCGGGCCGGGCAGCCTGTGCGACGCGGCTTACGGGGAGCTGTACAGGCGGCTCCGGGATTCCGCCGACAGGATACGGGCAGGCAGAAGCATCCCAGTCATCGCGACCGGCCACCTCTATGCCGCCAGCCTGGAAGGAAGGCCGGCCGGCTCCGGGAACACCGGCGACGACGGGACCAGATCCATCGACATACTCGGAAACCTGGGCCTGGTAAGCCCCTCCGTGTTCCCACCGGAATTCGACTACATAGCTTTGGGACACATCCATTATACGAGCATGGTGGCCGGGAACCCAAAAATCCGCTACTCAGGCTCGCCCTTCGTGCTGGGCTTTGACGAGGCGGACATCCCCCGCCATGTCCTCTGCGTGGATTGCGTGCCGGGCAAGACCGAGGTCGTGAAAGTCGAGGTCCCCCGCTTCGCCACTTACATGAGGCTTGAGGGCAGCATAGGGCAGATACGGAAGAAGCTTCTGGGCATAGCCGGGCAGGGCGGTCAGGATGGGGGGAAGCCCTGCTACCTGGAGCTGTTCTATGCCCGCGAGGCCGGGG
>CAMNGY010000044.1 GCA_946538795.1 uncultured Treponema sp. | reverse complement strand
AAGTGCTGAGAGAATAAAGGCTGTTATGTTTTTGTCGCCCTGAAAATTGACGTCTGCTCCGGAGTCAATCAGGAACTTCGAAATGTCATCGTGTTTTTTGCCGATGCTTATGATGAGGGCTGTGCTGCGAAAGTTATCCGTCACATTGATGTCTGCCCCTGCTTCAATCAGAAGCCTGACAATTTCCATGTTCCCCTTAAAGACTGCCATGATTAATGCTGTATCCCCTGATAAGTTCCTTGCCTCCAAGTCTATGTTCTTGTCAGCGAGCAGGACTTTTGCGGATTCGATAGAGTTTACCGACACTGCATCCATCAGCGGGGTATACGACCTGTCCGGGGCTTTGGCATTCACATCCGCCCCAAGTTTTAGGAGAAGCTTCGCGGACTTATAAGAATTGAACACCACGGCAGAGTGCAGGGGAGTCACATCATTATACAGGATTTGCTTGATGTCATAGCCGGACTTGACAAGCTCCTCGATTCCCTTTGTGTTGTCATCCATAATGCACAGCCGCATTTTCTCGGCGGACAATTCTTTCCTGTCCAGCGATAGAACGGTAAGGTCTACGTTGAAGGGGTTCTCCGTTGTCTCGTCGTAATAGTAAAGGCCAGAGTCATTCGCGTTGACCAGAAGGGCCCATGTTGCCCCGAGGGATTTCATTTTCTCCATGAATTCATAGGGCATGTAGGGGCGCGGCGAGAACTCCCATGGAAGGGGAGGGCGGCATAACAAGCCCTTGAGCCGCCGCACTATGACGGTATAGTCGTTCGTCATGAGAAAGACGATGGTCCCCAATCTCGAGGTCATCGGAACCTGCTCCCGCAGCACACGCTCCCCAGGAGACTTCCTGGATTTGTCAAACACTATGCCCATTGATTTTCCCTGCGATATACGATTATATACCAAAACACAGGAAAATCAAGCAACCCGCCGGATTCTGTGTTATCGCTTATCATCGGCTGTTCTGGACGTGCGTAACGGCTGTTCTGGACGCGCGTAACAGCTTTTCATCTCGTTCTTGAAAGCTTTTCAGCTCACGCCTGAAAGCTTTTCGGGTGTGTCCGGAGCAACCGGTCGGACAGCTACTCATTCATAGAAACATTCCAACCCCATACCATGAGCGACAGCATTTTAGAATTCAGACACCACCAAGCCCTGACTTTTGGCTAACATTTGAATTTGTTGGCTGTAACTCTCATTGATTTGATGACAAAACGTTAGGAGTTCGCGTAACAAAAACGCCAGCCTTGGGCGACATACAATGTCCGTTATGGATGCTGTCCAAGGCTGTGTTCAAGCCCGATGAGCCATGTCGCTATGCCTTGCTCATATCTGGTAAACAGTCCTTTCCACCATTGTGAGCAAACATAGAATCCGCCCGCACGAAAATTGCTCCAGTAACGGGAATGTCCCGCGTTGTCAATTGTTTTTCTTGCGTCTTTCTCCAAAAGAGGGTGCTGAATGCCGAATGTCCTTTGGCAATAACGCAAATCCTGCATACGGATGATTTCTTCTTGTGGTAGCAGGTTCTTGTTGAACAATATCGTAAGCGATTGTTTCACAAAGTCCTGCACGGACTGGCTGCTGGACCTGTATATGGGAATTGTGATGCCTTTTATGGTCACGGAAGTCTTACCATCTTGTGGGATAACAGGTACAGTTGGTTCGAAAGTCTTGTTCGCAAGAACCGGAGCTTGCAAAACAGGCGTTTCCAGCTGGCTTCCGATTGATATACGGATATCGGAAAGAGCCTCATCGACATCTTCCTTCGGGTATTGCTTTGCAAAATGTTCCTCAAGCAGGTTTATGACAAGGCTTTCTGTTATCGCATTTTTTATGAGCACCAGATTGCTTTTTGTGCGGCTTTTATTCGCAATGAAATTCTTTACTTTCTGTGAATCGAATTTATCCTTGCTGAAAAGCTCTACGAATGCAACTCCATTAGGGTCGTCTGGCGTGAATGAAATTTCAAGTTCTGAATATGCAGGTTCCTTTTGCGTGAAGTCATAGTCGTACAAGCTCAATGTATCGCACACGACAATGCCGAGATTCATCTTAAGCTGGTTCAGGTAACTGAAAAGCTGTTCCCTGCCGTCATGGAGCGTGTGCCTTTTGAGCTCTACCACAAACACATCTTCCCCGTCTTTCCTGATTATAATGTCGGGCTCCCCCCTCTCTGTTGCCCCCAGTTTGATGCTTCGCTGCGGGTCTATATCCGAATCATCATAGCCGAATACCGTGGAGAACAAAAGTTCCCACGAGGCCTGGACTATCTCTTCTTTCGAGTTCATATTTTTGTTGTACTGTGCGACAATCTTGTTCCATGCGTCTGCTGATGTCATTGCTGTCTGCCCTCCTATTCTTTACTGATAGTATCATATTTTAAGGAATCTGTCTTTACCTCAAGCCTGAAAACAGGCATTTCTTTCTCAAAGAAAAAGCTTATAATTTTCCCCTGTTTGCTATTCATATCCTTGAGGATAATTCTTTCAGAGTCAATCTTTGATTTCTTGCCGACTATGACTATAAGATCATCGTCACTCGCATACTTAAGACAACTGTCTAAATCTGTATACAGATTACAAGAAGCCTCTCTTTTGTCAGATGAGTTTTTCACCAATAGATAGCCGTCGTTACAATTAGATACAAAAAGAGCTTCGGAAGATTTGTTTTTCCATATTGTTACACATATCCCAATGCCTATTAATATTAAGGGAATGAATAAGGATGTTAATCCAAGTTTGAACCAAAGGCTCATCTCAAAACAGTCTTTCATATCTTTATCTCCAAAATACAAAAACAAACATGTTAACAGAACTATTATTCCTGATGATATCAGCAGAATTTTTATGATATTATTGTATTCTTTTTCACTCATCTTAGATTTCCGTATTTTTTCAGTGCAAATTGTGTCTCTCCTTCTGTGGAAAGATTACCAAGCATCAGTCGAGAATACAAAAATAGAAACATGATGATAATCAGAGCAAATATAAGCGTAAGCATGAATGGAACCAATCCGTTTCCTTCGACTTTTTTTATTGTCATGTTTGCGAATTCGTATACAAGCAGTCCATAGGCGCAAACTGTAGCAACCCAGCCTGTGGCGGTGACAATCTTTGACTCCGAGTAACTGCCAGGAAGATATGTCTTGTATAAGGGACCTGTTATGTTGTCTTCTAGCAGATCGAGATGCTGTTCCCAGTTTTCCTGCCAGTGCTTGGAGCCTTTGCTTGAAAGCAACCACGAAAAGCAGAAGAAAAGGCCGAGGGCTGCCAGAACGAGCAAGGAAAATTCTCCATGCTCATAATGAGTGCAGGCATCACTTTCGCTCTTGTATATAGTGGTAAGCACGTGATAATACGCAGTATATATTGCTACGATGAATGCCCAGAAGAATGCTGCCCGCCTCCAGAACAAGTCTATCTCAAACTTACGTATGTCTGCGGCGGCATCGTATGCCTGCTGAAGCTTGGATTTTCCAGAAAGAGCATCCTGCAAGTCTGAGCTGAGAGACACCATGTATTTCTTGCCTTTGGTGTTCACGGTGAATGAGTATTCGTTATTTTTATTCTTCTCCTCTTCAACAACGCCCATATTTTCTGCATATTCTGTTGCGGAGATTCTTCTTCTGTGCCAGTTGAATGCAAGTGCCATGGTCTCTCTCTGCTCCTAATAATTCATGTTAGGATTCTTCTTTTGTGTCTTCGTCATTTGCATTCTCAGAATCGAACATTTCGTCGAGTATGTATTGTGCACCTTTATAGCCCTGTTTGACAGCTTTTTCGAACCATTCTTTTGACTTCGTGCAGTCCCGCTCTACGCCTTCTCCCAAGTATAACATACAGGCAAGATCTATTTGAGCTCCTACATGATTTTTGCTTGCAGCCTTTTCATACCACCCAGAAGCTATTGTATAATCCTGCTTTATTCCAGTCCCGTTGTAATACATCTCTCCAAGCTTATACTGAGCAAGGGAATATCCTTGATTGGCAGATTCTTCATAAAACCTTTTTGCCAATGTATAGTCTTGCTTTACACTTTGAGCATAGTTGTACATCCAGCCAAGCATATATTGTGCACGGGCATCTTTTTTAGAGGCAGATTTCAAGAAACATTTAAAAGCTTTATCATAGTCTCGTTCTACACTTTCTCCATAGTAGAACATGTAGCCCTGCATATATTGTGCATCGGAATTTCCCTGCTTTGCAGCCTTTTCGAACCATTCAAACGCCTTGGCTTCATCTATATCATCCATTCCATATCCATAATAATACATACGGCCAAGCATATCTTGTGCATCGGCATTGTCCTGTTCCGCAGACTTCGTGTACCATTCAAATACTTTGGTATTGTCCTCATCTGTACCTTCGCCATAGTAATACATATCACCAAGTCTGTATTGTGCAGTGGAATATCCTTGCTCGGCAGACTTTGTAAACCATTCGAACGCTTTTGTGTAATCCTGTTCTATGCCTTGGCCATAATAATACATATGACCAAGCATATATTGCGCATCGGCATTTTCCTGTTCAGCAGACTTCGTGTACCATTCAAATGCTTTGGTGTTGTCTTTCTCTATACCCTCGCCATAGTAATATATATCGCCAAGCATATCTTGCGCATAAGCATTGTTCTGTCCAGCGGATTTCTTGAACCATTCGGTGGCAATTTCGTAGTTCTGTTCTACACCCTGACCAAAGTAATACATATGACCAATAGAATATTGTGCCTTAGCATTTCCCTGTTCAGCAGATTTCTCAAACCACTCGAAAGCTTTTACATAATCCCGATCTACACCTACGCCATAGAAATACATATCACCAAGCTCATGTTGTGCATCGGCATTCCCTTGCTTGGCAGACTTTTCAAACCATTCAAAGGCTTTTGCATAGTCTCTTCCATTTCTGCACATCTTTCCAAACATATACTGTGCTTCAGCATCGCTATAAATCATTCTTTTCCTCCAGATTCAAATATTTTATAGTTTCAAAAAGCTCTTGCAGGTCTTTTGTTAAATCTCTATGTCTTTTTTCCTCGCTGGTCCATATCCCAGTCTCGCAGAGAAATTCCCTGTGACCCTCTTTTCTATTGTTCGAATTTACGTATACTTCCTAAGCTCGAATTCTTACCCATTTCAATCGCAACATTGTCATAACGGGATGAAGTCACCCAATAAGAGGCTTCGGTCGTATTTGCGTCCGCTATCGTGAAGTTATAATACAAGGAATGCCAATATCCGAAAATGGGCTCAGTCATGCTCCAAAAGCCCCAACAAATTTTGTACCCCTCATCGGTTTTGCTGACGGTATAGGGGCCGAATGTTTTATCCCCGGTCAAGTTCTTGACATATCCGCCATCAAAGCGGTGGTCTGGGCGAGAGTATGACCTAATCGCCCACGCAGTCCCGTTGACTGGATCTTCCGCGCTACCGGGCACGATGCTAGTGACATCTCCGGCGCTGTCATAGTCCCTCGCGGCTTTCCCCGCCACATGAAACACCGTCTGCCCGCTACTGGAAATATCCTTTTCGATGATGAAGTCTTTGTCCACGATGATGTAGCAGGTGATGCCACTGGAGAAAGTGACCGTGAATGAGCCTTCTATCAGTATTCCGCTCGGTATTACGTTCGGTATTCCGCCGATTTCCGTCGCCGCCAAGGACAGGGAACTTCCAGAGTTACGCGTGCCTCCACCCATCGCGACATAGCTCCCCGTCAAGTCGGCCTTGATCCCGTCGGAGAGAACTATCATTCCGCCCGTGGAGTTTCCGGTAAGCGTGCATGTTCGATACTGGCCGCCGTCTATGTTTAGGTAATCTCCCAAACTGTCGTAACTGGTGTAAGATACGGTCGTTGTGCCTTCTGCAGACGATGAACTGCTTCCGCCGTTGCCACCAGAGCTACCGCCAGTTCCAGACGAGCTGGAAAGAGGTACATTCTCCGAGTTTCCTGACTTATACCAATCCTCGTTCCAGTAGTCGCACGAGGCAAACATTGCAACAAGCGACACTGTCACGGACATTAGCGAAACGAATTTCCTGATTTTTGCCATATCTTTTCCCTGCTTGCACATACTCTCTCCCCCTCCCCCCTCCCCCCCCGCCGGTTCATCACGACGGGCGGACGGGAGGGGCCGCCCGGTTACTGGCCGAACATCTCCTTGTCGGACACGAACAGGGAGCTTATATTCGTGATGCCACGGTCATCTTTACTGTTGCTGCTCACGGTGTAGGTCTGGACGATGAAGCCTCCGCCGACCCGGGTTTACATCTGATAGAACACTTTTATGGACAATATGTTCATTTTACCGTTCCCGGAGCCGTAGTCCACCGCGTGTACCCAGTAGTCGCCGGGCTTCATCGCCTTAAGATTCTCCATCAGTTTGTCGTGCTTGAAGCCGGAGTCTTCGGTCACGCTTTCCTGCTCCTGCTGTTGCCCCTGCTCCTGCTGCTTGCCGAACAACTTCTTGCCTCCCGCGGCGAACGCATTTGCCGTGAGCATGGCGCAGACAAGGACCAAAACCATCTTTTTCATAGGAATTCCTCCATAAAATTTTGCTGTACGTCCGGCCCTCGCACAGGAAAGCCCCTTTTCAGGGGGCTATTCTGTGTTTCAGCCGGGTATGTACGGCATGTTATTATATACTAAAACACAGGAAAATCAAGCATTGGCTAAAAATTCTGTGTTTGAGCCGATAATAAACGCCTCCCAATCCCCTACAATAAAGGGGCTATGGGTGTGAGAAGCGTTTTCATAAAGAACCTCAAGTACTACCGCAAGCAGGCGGGTTTTACCCAGGAACGTCTTGCAGAGACGATCGGCATGAGCACCGCCTACATCGGCGACATGGAGGCCCGCGAGAGGTTCCCGTCCGCCGAGACGATAGACAAGATTGCCCGTGCCCTGAACGTCCGCCCCTCGCAGCTCTTTGACGAACACGGCTCGCCGGAGAACATAAAGGACTCATTCCGGAGCTCCTACGGCAAGTCGCTGCAGGAGGAGCTGTGCAACCGCGTCACCGAGGCCATCGGCCTGGTCATCGGCAAGCTCTAGCCGCCCAGAAGCCCTGCGCCCTGTCACTTGTAAAACTTGCCCATCCATTTTGCCGTCTCCCCGTATATGTTGTAGCTTGGGTTGTACTTGCGCGCGGGCCAGTTGTCCTCCATTAAAAACATCTCCGGGTCATAGGTCCATGGTTCTATGAACACAATGCTGCTGCCGTAGCGCATTCCGATGAACAGGTGGTGGAAGCTGCCGTTCTTGTTGCGCACGATCTCGCAGCTGTAGGCAGTGTTTCCGTAGCTCCTGTCCCAGCAGCTCTTGAACATCAGGGTATAGTCGATGCAGTTCACCTTGCCGTCCCGGTTCGTGTCGTGCACGTTCCGTTGTGCCTCCCGGATCGTGCAGATGATGAACCTGTCCAGCTCCCAGGGAATGCCGCCCCGTCCTGTCATGCCGTCATAGGCGGCTGCGGTTTTATGGAACATCGGGGCCGCCAAAAGCAGGGCGCAGGCGGCGAGGATTCTTGCTCCCGGGACTCTGCCGGGGCCATTTCGGGTTGCGCTATGAAACTTCATGTTTGACCTCCGTTCAATCAGGATGGTCACAGTGTAGCACCGCGGGGAGTTTTAAAGGTCGCCTGTCAGGCGACTTTTTCATTTTCGTGGAAGATTGTCATTTGCGGGGGGTACGGGGACGCGGATTTCCCAGAGTACAAGATGCGGGTCGGCCGAAGCACGGCGTTTCCGGGACCGCGGCTTTCCCAGGGCGGTGACGAGGTTTCCCCAGAGAGCGGGGCGCGGGCCGGGCCAGTCCTGTCGGAGCCGGGCCAGTCCTGTCGGAGCCGGGCCAGTCCTGTCGGAGGCGCGGCTTCCCCAGAGTACGGAGCAAGGTCCTGTCAGTGCAGCACAGAGAGGCCGCCCCATAGCCCGCTAAAACAAGGCCTTGACCAAATCCTTGACCCGCTGCACCGGCCTGGCACCTTCGGCCTTATCCGGCGCGAACACGGTCGTAAAGCCCAGCTCGCGGGCAGCCTTCACCCTGTCCTTCAGCTTGGTGACGGGGCGGATTTCCCCGGCAAGTGAAAGCTCGCCGACTATGGCCGTGCTTTCCTTGAGCGGCAGGTCGCTCCGTGCCGAATACAGGGCCGCGGCAAGGGCGGCGTCTATGGCGCTGTCTGCCAGCCGGATTCCGCCCGCGACGTTTATGTAGATGTCCTGGTCCGAAAACTTCACGCCCAGCTGTTTCTCAAGCACGGCGGCAACGCGGCTGACCCT
>CAMNGY010000043.1 GCA_946538795.1 uncultured Treponema sp. | reverse complement strand
GAGCACAATCCTCTCGTTCAGCTTTTCGGGCGAGATCCCCTTTAAATCCGGAATGCCCTCCGCTTTCTCTACGAAGTTATCCAGGAATTTGCCGATTATCTCCTCCACGTCCATTCCCTCGGTGAAGAAGTAGGTATCTGGAAAGAGGTATCCCTCCAATGTGCTCGAAGGAATTCCGTATTTTGATATAAGCTGCTCGGACCGGCAGGCGGCGATAAAGTCCTCTGCCCCGCACAATCCTGCTCCCTCGATGATGGCAGCGGTTTTCGTAATTGTCAGCCCTTCCGGGATCACAACCCGTATGTTCTCAGGCGACCCAGTCTGAAGGATGTCATAAATATCCTTCAGTGACATGGAGGAGCTCAGGAGATACGCCCCGCTTTTCAGATTGAAGGACTTGTCCTTGTCAAAGACATTATAGCGGGCGGCTGCGTAAAGGAAATAGCGGGAGCGGATTATCCCTTCTTCCTCCAGTTTTGACGCTACCTCCATGACGGTCATGCCGTTCGGAACATGAAGCTCATAGACCGTAGCCGTGTCTTCCGAGACCGGCATAAGTGCAAAGCGCACCAAACAAGCCACCCCAGCCGTCACAAGCATGACAAGAACGAGCATGACAATCAAGAAAACGAGGACCGGGCGCAGCTTTTTTTTCGTTTTTCCAGCTTTTTTACCCATTAAAGCTCCACGTCCTGACCTTCTATAGCAATCTCTATTTGCAACTTGGAATTCTCAGATGATTCCGCATACCAGCGGGATGCCTGAAGCATCGCATAAATCTGTTGGTCGCTATAAGTCGGCTCGTGGTGAAAGAGGAAAAGCCGTTTCGTGTTGTACGTCGTCGCAAAGTCAACGGCTCTGTAATAGACGTTGTGGCCCCAGTTCTTTTTAGCCTCTGCATCGTCTATGTTGTACTGGCTGTCTATCACAACCACGTCGGCATCCTTGAACACTGTGTTTCTTTCGTCCGTCAAGTCCAAATCAGCATCCAACAGCTCAACATCAGTCGCGTAGACGAATTTCTTTCCGTTCTCCTCAAAAATATAGGAATAAGAGTTGCCGGGATGACGCATCTTCTTAATCGTTATCTTTGTGGTTCCTATGAAGATGGATTCAAGATTCTTCAGTTGATGGAAGCGGAACCGATTCTTTATCCTGTTCCAGCGGCAGTTTTCCGGGAAATAGGGCAAATCATTCTGCCTGCTCAGCACGCGCTCAGCCTCGGGAAAGGCGGAATAGACATCTATGACGGCCTTGGGGTTGAAGGTAGCGCCCCAGAAAGGAATGCCCTGTATATGATCCCAGTGGAAATGCGACATGAAAAGGTAGTAGTGGAAATCCTTGGGTGGCTCGCCATGAACAGACAGTTCCCTCAGTCCTGACCCCGCATCCAAAATAAATTTAGTCCCTGATGAAGACGTCAGCTCCAGGCATGGAGAATTTCCGCCTACCGTTCCGAACAGCCATTCGGGCAGCATGGCCAGAAAGCGTGTCCTGGCATCCTGAGATTCTATGTCCTTGGGCGTAATCCGCTCCACGGCCGCAATAATCTTTGATTGGATTTGTTCTGGTGTCAAAGGCGTCGGAAGCGATCCACGTACACCCCAGAAATGAACAGTCACAATTCCTCCAAAACAAGCTATGGCTTTCAGATGCCCAAGACGAACATCGCCATGGTATTACGAGATATTTATATACTATTATCGTTTTTTTTTCTATAGCAAGGCACGGAAAAATTCATTTTTCCTCCTGACTGAGCTCTAAAAACGCCTCCTCCAGTGTCTTTTTTCCTGTCATACCTATCAGATCCTCCGCACTTCCCGTTCCCGCTACCTTTCCTCCGGCAATTACGTAGATAAATCCTCCAAGAGCATCGGCATCCCCTATGGAGTGGGTAGAGATTATGACGGTCTTGGACTGGGAAAGCCTCTTTAGAACCTGTCGGATGGAGGCGGACTGGGCAGGATCCAGGCCGCTGGAAAACTCATCCATCACCAGTACGTCAGGATTCCCGCACATGGCCAGGGCCAAGGCAACCCTCTGGGCATGTCCTTTGGAAAGTACCCCGCATTTTTTGCCCAGCAACGGTCCTATTCCGGCAAATTCAATTGTCCTGAGGAGATCTTCCTGGAAAGAGCCTGCCGAGCGGGCCCTTTCCCTTATCTTCATCTCCATATACAAGCTTTCAGCTACGGTCATCTGCCCGTCAAGACAAGGCGATTCCCCTACATACCCCACAGCAGCCCGTATCCTGTCAGCCTCATGTTCTCCACATACGCTCACGTTCCCGGTCGTAGGCAGAAGTATTCCTGCCAGGCACTTGAGAAGCGTGGACTTACCAGCTCCGTTTCTCCCCAGCAGGACAGTGGGCTGACCGGGACAGGCATTGAAATCAACATCTATCAGGGCGTGATGCAGGCCATAATCCTTGCACAGGGAACGGGCGCTGACCGCATCCATATCGGGCCTAGGCATCCCTGTAGGGAATGTCGAAATGCATGCGGTCATGAGACAGCTCCGCCTGGGGAAAAACTGTCTTTGCCTCTTCCAGAAGCTTGTCCAGCTCCCTGTCGGTGTAGCGAGGACTGTAATGTATCATCGCCATACGACGGACCGCCGCGTCCCTTGCAATCGTGGCTGCCTGGCGGGCAGTCATGTGCTTCTTCTCTTTTGCTTGGTCGGCAAGATCGTCCGCAAACATTCCCTCACAGATAAGGAGATCAGACCCCTGCACTTCCTTGGCTATTGATGGCAGGTACTGAGTGTCCGTCACAAAGCTGAACTTTCTTCCCGGCCTGGCGCCGCCGACAACTTGATCCGGCATGACCACCTCTCCGTCAGTATTCAGCACCGTCTCTCCGTGCTGCAGCTTGCCCCAGAGGGGACCTCGGGGAACCTTGAGCCTGGTCGCTGCCTCCGGATCAAACTCTCCCGGCCTGTCCAGCTCTTCCAGCGTGTAACCCACGCAGGTCTTGGTGTGCGACAAAGGGAAGGAACGGACATAAAAGTCCTCTCCCCCGTAGACCGTGCAGGGAGCTGTGATCTCGTTCACGACAATCGGATAATTTATGTACATGTCCAGCACCCTGCGGCTGGTCTCAATGTATTCGGCAATTTTGGGCGGGCCGTAGATGTAGAGTGGCTCAGTCCTCTCCACCTGGGCGGAAAGCATAAGTATGCCCGGCAGTCCTGTCACATGGTCGGCATGGGTGTGGGAAACGAAAATCGCGTTAATCTTCTTCCATTTGAGATTCAGCCGCCTGAGCGACACCTGCGTCCCTTCCCCACCGTCAAAGAGGAAAAGATCGCCTTCCCGCCTGAGCAGGACGGAGGTCAGATGGCGGTACGGCAGGGGCATCATGCCCCCGCAGCCCAGTATGAATGCTTCCATGTTCATGCCTTTACTCTACCCCAAAAAGACAGAAAAGGCAAGGCAGGAACCCAGCATGAGCGTTCTGGCACTGTTAACAAAGCGCATGTAGACTTTTTATCCGATTCAGGCTATAGTATGGCCCTATGGCAGACGACTCACGTAAAATAATAGCCCAGAACAAGAAGGCGTATTTCAACTACACGGTCGAAGAGAAGATAGAGTGCGGCGTGGAACTGCAGGGGTCGGAAGTGAAGTCCCTGAGGGAAGGAAAAGTCTCCTTCCCTGACAGCTTCGCCCTCATTGAGCGTGGAGAGGTTTGGGTGCAGAACTGCCATATCACCGAGTATTCCTATGCCGCTAACTTCGGGCACAATCCCGACAGGAAAAAAAGGCTTCTTTTGCACAAAGAGCAGATAAAGCGGTTGGAACGCAAGGTCGCCGAGAAAGGCTACACGCTTGTTCCCCTTCAGTTCTACTTCAAGAACGGACGGGTCAAGCTGGAGCTTGGGGTCTGCAAGGGAAAGAAAGTCTTCGACAAGCGGGCCGACATGAAGGATCGCGACGTCAAGCTGGAGCTTTCCAGGGAATTCAAGGACAGGCAGCGCTAGTTGCCGTCAGGCTGGATGGGAGTTCCAAGGCTCCCTGCCGGATGATCTTTACGGCCCCGCCTTCCACTGCGACTATGGTAGACGGGAGAGAGCCTTTTTTATCCCCGTCACGGACAATTAGGGAGACTTCCAGGGAGAATTCGTCTTCTATGTCTGAAATCGAAGAAAGCACGGGGCATCCGCTTCTGTTGACACTGCTTGAGTAAATCGGGTGGCCAACTTGGGCTATGATCTCGCGGAGCCACTTGTCGCCGGGACAGCGGAAGGCGACTGTCCGTTCCGTAATCTCCAGAGGGGATCCTTCCTTTATATGCACGATTATCGTCAGCGGGCCTGGCCAGAAAGACAAGAGTCGTTCCGGAATTTCATCGTCCGTATACTTCCATATGTCCTCTGGAGAAGCTAAGAGCTGTATGAACGGCTTGTTTTCTTCCCTTCCTTTTATCGTACGTATCAGGCTGTCACATGCCAGTTTCGTCCGGCCTTTTTGATCTACTATCCCACTGAATCCATACACGGTGTCGGTCGGTAGTATTGCTATGCCGCCAGATGCAAGGCAGGATGCGGTTTTCATCGCCGACTCAGGATCGTTTTTTTGTAGTACAAGCGCTCTCATTTTTATCAGATTACCGCACTTCGGGTTTCTGTCCTGGAGCTTCTGTGAGTTTCATGACGGGGTGTGTCGCTCCTGCCGGCCGATTTTTTAGTCCGGTAGCGCACAAGGCCCCTGCCGGCATCGAACATAAGCAGGATGAAGTACACGGCAATGAACACAACCAGCCCGACGCTCTTGCAGAACCATTCTGGAAAATACTTCGGCATCTCGTGCATCTGTACGGTACCCGGATCGTAAATTCTGTTCTCGGCTGCGGCCAAGCCTGATATTATGACGAGCTTCTCGCCGTCTTTTATGTAAGAGAGCTTTCTGGCATAGGCCGCAACAACGTCCATATCTTTCTCAAGCGCGACTTTCTCCAAGCTGAGCTCTTCGTTTATCTTTTCTATTTCCAAGGTATGCGCGCTCAGAAGCCTCTTCTGCTCCTCCAGCTGCCGTTCGGCCCAGACGCTGTTCCTGCCGCAGGAAATGGATGTAAGGACGTAAAATAATGTGCCGGAAAGGACGGCGGCAAGAAGTCTGAACTTTGTCATTTGCTTCTTTTTCGGCATATGTCCGTCAAGCGATAAGGAAGAAAAAGACTGTCTCAGTTCTCCCGCAGGAAGCCTATCAGCCGCTTTATGGACGCATAGCAGGGTTTTTCCACCAGGAAACAGAAGGCCAGAGCCAGAAGAAGGCATAGGACGAAGGTGGCGGCGAAAACCAGACCAACAAGAAGCGCATAGGGCAACCTGTCCAGGAAGATGTATATAAGAGGGCATGAGAAGATGCCTATGAGAGGATAGTGGATGACATATACAGCAAAGGAAATTCCTCCCAAAGCAACAAATGGTTTTGCCCCCAGAAAGCCTTGCGCGGATCTGAAAGAAAAGGCAAGATGAAGCAGTATAAGAGCGGTCAGAAGCCCCGTCCACTCGTAGAATCTAGGAAAGTGCTCATAGTTGAAGTCGAGGAAGAAGTACAGGCAGACATTCATCAGAACGAGCAGGACGCTGGCAACCAGATTTATCATGAGCATCCTTGTGCCGTACGCAGTCTTGCCAGAAACCTGCCTTGCCATGGCATAGCAGCCTCCGAGGAGTACGGCGAGCATCGGGATATCGTGCCTGGCCAGAAAAAAAAGAATCATCATGAAGGCAGCCTGTACTACGGCACAGAAGCCTCCCTTCAGGTAACGCCGGCAGAGGGCCCGCACATAGCTGAAGCAGTACAGGGCTATGTTTCCCGCAAAAAGAGAACCTATCATCCAGAGAGGGTTGTCATATACGTGGAGGCTCCAGAATGGCTTTCTGAAAAGCCAGGTATAATGGGACTCGAATGAGTAGTTGCCAGCAAGCTGCTTGCCCTCAAGTTGCTGGGCAAGCAGGTCGCCATAGGAAAAAAGCCCCCTCCTGTTCAGCAGCATCACGGTGGCTATGACTGCAAGGAGCGGCAGCTCAAAGCGAAGGAAGCGGTTCAGAACCGCCAGCACAAGATGCCAGCCCTTCTCCAGCTCTTTCTGGACCGCAAGAAAGCCGCTTATCGCACAGAAAAGGGGAACCGTATAGCAGCCGTAGAATACGAGCAGGCAGATCCTGTAAGCTGGAGAGCCCATCGGGAAAATATCCTCTATGCAGAAATTCACGAAATAATGTCCAAAGAACACGAACAAGCAGACGACAGACCTCATACCGTCAAGGAAATCATAGCGTACTTTCATCATCGCCATTTTAATGCAAAGGTCATGCAGGGGCAAGAGAACCGGGACCGGACTGTCAGTTTCCCAGCAGGATTCCGCTTATCCGCCTTTCCAGGTCCTGCCGCTCCGGGTCGGGAGAAAGGTACAGCTCCGTGCAGGGGCATCCTGCATCTGGCAAGGACTCATCAAGCTCCGGACGGACAGGGCTGCCTTTCAGCACGATAACTCGGGAGCAACAGGAAAGGGCCTCCTTTATGTCATGGGTTACCAGGACAACCGTGCGGGAACTGTGAGCGACAAGCTGCCCGAACAAGCTCATCAAGCTGATTTTCTGTGCCAAATCCTGGTTTTGAAAAGGTTCGTCCAGTAGCAACACGGCGGAAGGAAAGGCGAAGGCCCGTGCCAAGGCTGCTCTTTGCCGCTCCCCTCCGCTCAGCTCGTCCGGGAAATGAGCAAGCTTGCTTTCAAGCCCGCATTTGCCCAGAAAGCGCAAAGCCTGTTGGGATGCATCTTCCTGCTTCATCGTGTTCAGCAGAGGAATCAGCACATTCTCATAGACGGTACAGGAAGGCAGCAAGCAGGGATCCTGAAAGAGAAAGGAAAGGTGAAAGAGAGCCGGTTCGGCACGGCAGGCCGGACCGGGCGGAATTTTCCCGTCGAATCTGACATGTCCGGAAAAGCACCCGTCAGCAGGACGAAGGAGCGAGGCTATAAAACTCAGGAGCGTCGTCTTGCCCGCCCCGCTCGGTGCGATTATTGCCGTGGAGGATTCCGGAGCAAAGCTGAGGGAGAAATCCTTGTAGAGCGGCTTGCCACCCCGGACAGCGGAAAAGCCGTCCAGCTGTATCCTCGGTGCGTGTCCTGATTGCCTTGAAAGTTTTCCGTCAGCTTCTATGTTGCAGGAAGCTGACATGGCCCTTCGACGCTTCGTTTCCTTCATCAAGCGCTCGGCTCGGGAAATGATCAGGGCGGCGATGCGCTCAAACGAGAAGCTGAGAATGACTATGGCGAGAGTCACTGCCAGCAGATCTGTGCTCTCCAAGTGGACCTGGGCGGTATACAGGAGCTGCCCCATACCCAGTTTGGGCAGCGACAGAACTTCCCCGGCGGCAACGACCTTCCATATCATCCCGAAAGAGGAGAGAGCGCCTTCTTTTATAAAAGGCAAAAGACATGGCAGTGTCAGGTGCAGGAAGACTTGCCGTGCGGCAAGCTGGTAGCAGGACATGCTGTCCTTCAGATTGCGCGGAACGGAAGATAAACCCGTTGCAACAGACGTCACCATCACAGGAAAGGTCATCACGACGGCTACAAATACCGGCACGTCGGAAGAACCAAGCCACAACAAGGCCATCAGTATGAAAGAGATGACGGGGACCGAACGAACGGCAGTCAAGAATACTGAAAGAATACTCCTCACCCTTCCGAGTTTCCCGAAAAGGATTCCAGATGCAGTTCCTGAAATAAAGGTTATTGCAGTTGCAAAGGCAACCCTCCCCATCGTCGCCTGAAGATGCGAATAAAAAGACCTCGTTTTGCACAGGGTAAAAAGCCGGAGCAGCACAGCCAGGGGGCCTGGAAGGATAAGAGGGGAACCGGCAACTTCAGCCAGAAGCTGCCAGATACATAAGAACAAGAAAAAAGAGAGAAGATAGCTAAGAATGCCACCTTTCCCGCGAGGCTCAGTAGTAGAAGCCATCGTCAGGCAGGACTCCGCCGACAGACTCCGGAGCAAACGACAGGAACAGGGAAAGCAGCTTCTCCATATCGCCCCGCCCCTTCTTGGCGGGAATCCACACGAAGTTTGCGTTCGGGACTGCGGCAGCGGCGACATCCGCCTTGAGGCCAAGCGTATGCTTTTCCACCAGTGCACCGGCTTCCTTTGGGTGAGAGACAGTCCAGTCTGTTGCTTTTTTGTAGGAATTCAGGAACTTTTGGACGGTACCCGGGTACTTTCTGACGAAGTCCGCCCGGCAGACCATGACGGTCATCGGGTAGCTTGCGGTCCCCCGTTTTTCACCG
>CAMNGY010000042.1 GCA_946538795.1 uncultured Treponema sp. | reverse complement strand
GTTTGCCCCGTATCTTGGTGTCGGCAACTTTTCCCTGCTCGTCCATGACGTGAACAACCCCATCCCGGAGTCCGGGGATTTCGACTGCATAATCCACGCCGCCAGCAACACGCATCCCGTCCAATACAGCACGGACCCGGTAGGCACGATAACGGCGAATGTTCTGGGAACGATGAACCTGCTGGAATATGCCCGCCTGCATTCCGTGCGGAGGTTCGTATTCCTTTCTTCCGTCGAGATTTACGGCGAGGCCCGCCCGGACCTGCCAGCATTCTCCGAGGGAGACCTCGGCTACATAGACTGTAACACCGTCCGTGCAGGCTACCCGGAGGGCAAGCGGGCCGGGGAAAGCCTCTGCTGCGCGTACGCCCGGCAGTACGGCCTTGATTTCGTGGTCCCGCGCCTGTGCCGCGTGTACGGCCCAACTATGCGGGCCGGCGACAGCAAGGCCCTCTCCCAGTTCATACGGAAGGCGGCCTCCGGTGGGGACATCGTGCTCAAAAGCGACGGATCCCAGTTCTATTCGTACATAGATGTCTTCGACGCTGCCTCTGCAATCATAACGGTCATGCTGAAAGGTGAAAACGGCGGGGCATACAACGTCTCCTCAGCGAGGCAGGACATCACCCTGCGGGAGCTCGCCCAGAAGCTTGCGTCGCTCGCCGGAACAAAGGTTGCCTTCGAGCTTCCCGACGACACTGAGCGGGCCGGCTACAGCAAGGCAACCCGTGCCATCCTTGACAACAGGAAGCTCCTCGCCCTCGGCTGGAAGGAACTTTACGGCATCGATGACGGCCTGAAACTGACACTGGACATACTGAAAGGAAAATGATAGAGCTTGACGACACGACATTGCGGAAGCTCCAGCAGGCCGAGCTTGAGATCCTGACCGAGTTCGACAGAGTCTGCCGTAAGAACGGCATAAAATACAGCCTCACAGGCGGGACGCTTCTCGGTGCGGTCCGCAATGAAGGATTCATCCCCTGGGACGATGACGCCGATGTATCTATGCTCCGGGACGAATATGAGAAATTCAAATCCGTTCTTGAAAGGGACCTGGACCATGAAAGGTTCTACTTTCAGGACATGGAGGACACGCCCGGCTACCGCTGGGGCTACGGGAAGCTCCGTAAGAGGAACACCGTTTTCCTCCGTGAGCACCAAGAGGACATGCCCTATGAGCAGGGCGTTTTCATGGACATATTCCCCCGCGACGGGGTCCCGGACGGGAAAATAATGCGGGAAATCCACAAGCTCGCCTGTTTCTGCGTCCGCAAGATCCTCTGGTCGGCGGTTGGGCGGCACGCGTGCAGGTCAAAGATCATGCGGATATGGTATTCCATCCTGTACCGGATTTTCGGGAACGGGATATACGGAATCTACAGGCGGCTCGTGCGGGCCAGCAACAGGAACGGCAGTACGGAACTTGTCCGCGCCCTCACGTTTCCAGTTCCCCGAGGATATCCCGGATACAAGCGGGAATGGTACGGAAGTTACGTTGACATTCAGTTCGAGGGGAGGCCTTTCATGGCGGAAAAGGGGCATATCGAATGGCTTTCCCAGGAATTCGGGAATTATATGGCGCTTCCACCGGTTGAAAAGCGCAAGGTCCATCCCGTGGTGGAGATACAGCTTTGAACGTTGCGCTGCTCACTGCCGCAGGCACCGGGACACGGATGCACATGGAGCTCCCGAAGCAGTTCCTGCACATAGACGGCCGTCCCGTCATAGTCCACACGATGGAGGCATTCCAGAGGCATCCGCAGGTGGATGCAATAGTCGTCGTGACGCTGGAGGCATGGATCGACACGGTCCGTTCCTACGCACAGGAATTCGGGATATCGAAGCTCAGGTGGGTCGTAACGGGAGGGGCCACCGGTCAGGAGTCCATCCTGTGCGGGTTGCGGGAGCTGGAAAAGCACTGCAGGGGCGACGACATCGTCATGGTGCATGACGGCAACAGGCCATTTGTATCCGCAGAAATAATCTCCGACAGCCTCGCGACCTGCCGCCAGTATGGTTCCGCTGTTGCCGCAATGCCCTGCGTCGAGGCCATCTTCAGGAGCAGGAACGGGATAGAATCTTCCGACTCCATACCGCGGGAGGAACTGTTCCGTACGCAGACGCCGCATTCTTACCCGCTGGGGAAACTTTTGTGGGCGCATGAGCAGGCCGCCGAGAGGCACATCGTAAACACTGCAGCCACATGTGTTCTCATGAACATGCTGGGTGAGAAAATCTATTTTTCCAAGGGTTCAGACAAGAACCTGAAGCTGACCACGCAGGACGACCTGGACATCTACAAGGCGCTGCTGGAAAATTCGGGAAGGGGGACGGGCGCACGCTGAGCTCGGCGCATCGTGTCTCTTCTTGCATTTTAAACCAAAATTTTATACAATAAGTTTGAAATGCAAGAGTCATCGAATTTTGACAGGATAAGCGGGCTTTTTGAGGCGAACGGAGGCTACGTCACCCGGCGTCAGGTTGACGGTCTGGGCATCCCGTCATGGTTCCTTACCGATTTCGTCCGCAGGCAGGGGCTTGAGAAAATAGACAAGGGCTTCTATGCAGACCAAAACTGGTTGCGTGATGATTATCTCGTGTTCCAGTACAAATATCCGAAATTCATTTTTTCGTTCGGATCCGCGCTTTTCCTGCAAGAGCTTACGGACAGCCTCCCCCCGGTACTGGAGGTCACCGGGCCAAGGAACTACCGCCCGTTCAGCCCAAAGGATTCCAGTGCTATAACCCACACGGATTACAGGGAGGAGATCTATTCTCTCGGCATAACGGAAGTCAGGACGAACATCGGTAACACCGTCCGCACCTATGACACCGAGAAAACGATATGCGACCTTATAAGGAGGTCCGGGAGGATTGACCCAGAGACATACATAAAAGCCCTGCGCAGGTATTCGAAATCAGACAGGAAAGACACGTCCCGGCTCATGGAGTATGCGGCCAAGATGGGGATGGAGAGAAAGGTCTCCGACGTGATGATGGTGGTGCTGAATGAAGACTAGCAAGGATGCCGTTCAGCCGAGACTGAACAAGATGGCGAAAGAACTGGGCGTGAGCGTGAACGTACTCATCGCTGCGTACTTCTTTGACGCGTTCCTTGCGAGGCTGTCAAAATCGGGCTATTCCGAGAATTTCGTCCTGAAAGGTGGCTTCTACCTCTCCATGGTGGCGGGAATTAATAACCGCTACACGAAAGACCTGGACTTTAAGCTGACTGGTCGGGAACTGAGCGAAGAGAACCTGTCGGCGATTGTAGGAAAAATAATTGCTGTAGATGTCGGTGACAATATATACTTCGAGCTCGGCTCGCTATCAAGGATACGGGAAAGCGATAAGTACGGGGGCTATTCGGTCTCAATCACTGGTCATCTGGAAAATATACGGCAGGCCGTCAGCCTGGACATAGCGACCGGGGATCCTGTCACCCCGGGTATCGTCTGGTATGAATACAAGCGGCTGCTGGATGGCTCCTCGCTTTTTCTCCCGGCCTATAACCTTGAAACTGTCCTTGCGGAGAAAATTCAGACGATGCTCGGCAGGGGGCTTTTGAATTCGCGTAGCAAGGATTTTTACGACATATACATCATCGGAAAACTGAAGTGGCAGGATATTTCCGTTCCTAGCCTGAAACTGGCTTTTGAAAAGACTTGTGAGTACAGGAACTGTTCGTTCTCGAAAACCGAGACGCAAGAACTGCTTTCAAGGCTTAAGTCTGACACTTTGCAGCTTTCACACTGGGAAAACTACGCAAGGAAAAATACGTTCGCAAAGGACATTGAATTTGCGCAGATTATGGAAGTTTGTGGGGAAGTTATCAACGAAATTTTTAAATAAGGAAATAAGGAAAAATTGCTCAATCGGCGCAGGCCGCAAAAGGCTTGTGAACGAATCTCACAACGAGATGAAGGATAATTTCCTGAAAAACTATAAAACCCACTTATATATCTCCAATACCATAGCGGAACTTGTATAAGGCCGCAGGACAAGAACCTGAAGCTGATTATGCAGTATTGCCTGAATATCTACAGGTCGGTGCTTTCGAGTCATGATAGAAAAACAAGCATACAGCATGAATGTACATGATTGACGTTCAATTTTCTTCAGCAGTAAATAAAATGAACCAAGAAAAACTTCAAGTTAACTATGAAGACGAGGTGGATGCCTTTAGGCGTGCATTCGTCCCGTATACAGGTAAAAAAAAGGTTCTGTACGGTACGGGAAGAAAAACGGCTGTCTTAAATGGTTCTTTCGACAAATTGGGCATCATAGGGTTGACGGACAGGGATGTCAATGATTCCGGTAAGGAGAAATACGGAATCCCCCTTCTAACACGAGCAGAGACCGAGAGTCAGGCAGACATGCTCGTCATCAATACAGTAAAAGGATACTGGACGACAATATATAATAGAATCAGAGATTGGAATATTCCTATATATTTTGCAGATGGGTCGCCGGCAGAAATTAAGAAAAACGCCGATATGAATGATCCATATTGGAGCCTTGATGCCGAAATGCTGGCAGCAAAAATAAAGGAACATGATATAATTTTATTTGATATATTTGACACGCTTCTGGCACGAAAGGTGTATTTCCCGGGCGATGTCTTTGAACTTATAAATACAGATCTTCTAGGTATACAAATTGAGGACAGAAGTGTATTCTCTGAGGCGAGAAAAAAAGCTGAGTCATTGCTAGACAACCCGAATCTGGAAGCGATTTACAGAAAACTGTCTGATAATAGGGCCTTGGAGTTTGAGAATGCGCATCTGGCAGAGCAGATTGAGAAGGATACTGATGAAAAACTCCTGGTTCCAAGGACGGAAATGGTTCGTGTCTGTAATGCCGCCATGCAGGAGCACGATGTCTACTTTGTCAGCGACATGTATTACGGTAGTGACATTCTGCTTGAGATGTTGCATTCTATAAATATTCCGGCAAAAAAAGAACAGATAATAGTTTCCTGCGAGCATGGGGAATCAAAAAAGCAGGGTGGGCTCTGGAAGTTGATAAAGGAACGGTTCGGAAAAAAAATAGATACAAAGAGGATTCTCCATATCGGTGATGATGAGCTTGCCGACGAAATAATCCCAATCAGATATAATATAGACACATTCCGGATCAAGTCCTGCCGAGAGATTGCGGAGAAATCATCACTGAAAATACAGTATGTAGACATTAACGATACGGCAACATCCGTTATTATGGGCTTCTTAGTAAGTAGGCTGTTCAATGACCCCTTTTGCCTGAAGGCAACCAAAGGGACGGTGTCCTTCTCATGTCCAACAGATACGGGGTTTTACCTGTTAGGAGGACCTGCATACTCTTTTTCAAAGTGGCTCTGTTCAGCCTGCAAGGAAGACAGAATTAAGAGACTCTGCTTTGTCGGGAGGGACGGCTATCTTCTGAAGCCTCAGTTTGATCATTACCTTTCTCTCATCGAGAATAAAAGTATTTCCACATCTTATTTTGAAAGCTCAAGGATATTGCTCTGGAATGTAAGTATCCGATCTGAGTCTGACATAGCGACGGCCTTGCGGGCAATCCCATTTTCCGGTACTTACAGGGATCTGTTCAAAACAAGACTGAATATCGAAATTGACGATGATGCGGCGGATATGGAATACAAAGAAGAATCTCCGGAGTTAGATGAAATCATCGCAAAAAATGCGGATCGAATCATCCGTAACGCATTTGAGCAAAGGTTGCGATACACGGCATATCTTCAGAAAGTATTATATGGAGATGGAGTTGCAATAGTTGACATAAGCTATTACGGTTCCATACAATTCTATATAAACAGGCTACTTGGAAAGAATCTTCCCGGGTATTATATGACTGCATGCATGAAAAACTCAAACCCCTACTTTTCAAAACAGCCTATGAAGGGCTGTTTCGGGAATGACAGGTCATATGGAGATACGAGTAATTTCCTAAAAAGATCAACTTTCATGGAGTCGTTTTATACGTCCCCGTATGGAAGTATTCGTGGCATTGGAAGTGACGGGATTCCCCTCCGTCTTCCAGTGATGCGCAACCAGAAAAACTTCGCAATACGACAAGAAATGCAGGAAGGTATATTCCGATGTATGGATGAGCTTCATACTCTGGAAGAAGATTTCGAAATTGACCTTTCCAGTCCTTCACGCTGGAATTCTGTTTTCGAGATGTTCATGGATGGTGGGTTTGAGCCTTCGGAGCGGGAGAAGCAATGTTTCTGGAGGGAGGATCTTCCTTCTACGTCACAAGAATTCAAGGTCTGGGAGTGAGAGATGCTTGAAAGGCTTACACCTGAATGGGCTCAAGTCTCTGAAATTGTTGTATTCGGTTTCGGGAGCGCGGCTAAGGTTTTTCTCTATAACCTGCATAAAATCGTTGGAATAAAGTGCATACTCGACAATGATACTGGAAAAACCGGCATACGGTTCGATGGGGTGGAAGTTCGTCCGTTCAAAGAAGCTGAGACAGATATAAAAGGCTTGAAAATAGTCATAATTGCTGAAACTTTGGCGTACGGTAACATGAAGCGCTTCCTCGAGGATAAGGGGCTCGTAGAGGACAGGGATTTTACCAGCCTAGAGAGATTCATATGCGAATGGTCCTATAGGCACCTCGGCAGGGTCCATCTTATGGAAGTGCATACCGCCGTAACCACGAGATGTACCTTCAACTGCAGGAACTGCAACATGTTCATGCCATACTACAAGGAGAGAAGCGATTATTCTTGTGTGGAATTGGAGAGGAATATCGATGCGCTGATGTTCCATGCCGATTATGTCTTCAAATACCAGATAGTAGGTGGAGAACCGCTGCTGAACAGGGATTTGGAGCCATTCTTGGAATTCCTTGGCAAGAGATACTCGAACCGTATTGGGAGGGTTAGGATCGTAACAAACGGTTCAATACTGCCTTCTGACAACTTGTGCTCGATATGCAGGGAATTTGGGTACGAAATTCAGATAAGTGATTATACTCATGTAATTCCTTATAACGAAAAACTTAGTGCAGTGGTAAGCAAGCTTGAGGGACGAAGTGTGAGTTATAGCGTCAACAAATCTTTGCGATGGCGAGATTTCAATTTTCCGCGGAGAATATCTATTAGGATGCCTGCTGAGGCTGCGGAACATGCGCGAAAGTGCGGGACATCGTGGCACGGGCTTGCGGACGGGAAGCTTTTCTACTGCAATGCAGAATGGAGCGCGGTGAAAGCCGGGCGATTTATTCCCAGGGACACCGATTATATAGACCTGAGAACGGAATCTGGCGCTGATATTAAAGAAAACATACTGAGTTTGTGTTTGGGCGAGTATGGAGACGGTTGCAACTCCTTCTGCCAAGTGTGTGGCGGCTGCGGAGACGACAACCCGAATTTCGTAGTAGCCGGAGAGCAGTACGGAAAGGCTTGAGGCACGAACTCAGGCTTGCGAAGGTTCCGCTATGTGACTATGACGTGACACTGGTCGTGACGAAATAGGAGATAAAATGCCGTTAAGTAGTAATTCAGTAATACATTATACAAAAAGCTTACAATCCTTAAAAAGTATCATTCGCGAAAGAAAATTTCATCTAGCTTATTGTACCGATTATATACGAGAAAGCAATAATGTCGAAACGGCTCAGTTTGAAATAGCTGTACCAATGGTTTGTTTTTGCGATATTCCCTTTACTGAAGTTTCCAAGCTGACAAAAGAATATGGCTGCTACGGGATAGGTCTATCGAAAAACTGGGCGATGAATAACGGATTAAATCCCGTATTATATTTTGATTCTGGATCAAAAGTTACTAGGATTCTTAATGCAATTGAATATTTGAGTAGTTCAATACGTAATTATGCAAGTGAAGAAAGTGTTTCGCACAGGTCAGAAAATTTAATAGAACAATATAAGGGGTTGCTGGGATATATAAAGAATTATAAAAATATTTCTTCTCAAGTTGGTAAGATTCCACCGGATTATATCTTTTATAATGAGAGAGAATGGCGATATGTTCCATCGCAAAATGATTTGAATGAAAATGACTTAGATTTGCTTCTGCAAAAAGAAGAGTATGATAATAACAAAGAACTATATAATAATAGAGCAAAGAAATATTCGCTAACCTTTGAAGATGATGATATCACATATATCGTCGTAAACAAAATAGATGAAATTCATAATATGTTGGTATTCCTTAATGATATTGGAATAAAGACACCAAAATTATGTACCAAAATAATATCCTTAGAACAAATTGAGAATGATTTCTAGACTGGTGAGAATTAAATTTATGGTAGCCAGATTCAAAAGATCAGGAGTTTTTTGAAATAAGTCGAAATTAACTTC
>CAMNGY010000041.1 GCA_946538795.1 uncultured Treponema sp. | reverse complement strand
TCACGGACTTCTTTATCCGAAAATACCGCCGTAAAAACACCGCCGCTCCGCCTTGAAAAGAACACCTGGCCGGAAGTCATTCCGCCCAGCTTGGAAGCATCATCCCTACTTGAGGGAACTATCTCCTGCAGCTTCAGATGAGCAATCACAAGGTCAAGCTTGCTGTCGCACAGTTCTTTTACCAGCTCGCTCGCTCCAACCATCTCCTTCATCTTTCCGCTGTCAAAAATGTAGGATTGAATTCCTCTCGCCTCAAAAAACAAGGAAAAATATCGTGCCATCACGCAGCTCCTTCCATAATCGATAATTCCATACTCGCCATGTTCCTATTCTACTCCCATCCCATCAAAAAGTCCAGCTGTCCCAAGGCAAAACTCGTTCTCACAACATCGCATCAAAATTTTCCCTGACCGTCACAAGGAACTTCTTCACGGCTTTATTCATCTGCCCGGGGTCTTTGCCAAGATAGGTTGCCACGGCCTTTTGTGTCGGCTTTTCCTTCCAATTGTATATCTCCACATCAACAAAGCTCAGGCGACCAATATGCTCCTCCGGGTAGCGGTCATAAAACCCGTGCAGCTCGTCATACAGTTCCCCCGTAATTCCTGTTTTTAGCCAATCGGAACGTTTTTTCAGGCGGAACACCCTGTCAATGACCGTAAAAATATTCTTAACGGAATCTTTTTCCATCACATATTGTTCCGGTGTCAGATTCCCGGAAGTATCCTCGATGAAATCTCCGAATGTCGTCTTTTCTTCACCATCGCCGACAGGATCCTCAAGAGATTTTTCTTTTTTTCGCTCGGAGGCGCTTTTGTTCATCTCATTGAACTCGTTTTTCAAGGCCGTGGCATAATAGGCTGTATATCCTTTTTCTGGCGGTGCTTTCTTCCATATCTCAAAGCACGAGGATATAGCCTTGATAATCGCATCTTCGGAATCCTTATCGGTCAAATCAGAATAATTGCTGCTCAGTTTCTGACCATACTTCAACATCTGCTTATAAATCTTCAACTCAAGCGTCCTCTTGCTCTCCGTCACCGGCTCGACGCACAGCTCGGGCGTGAAGTATTTCTTGCAGAGGACGTTGATGCCGTCTTTTTTCTTGCCGTTCTCTTCCATGAAACAAGTACTCCTACAGGGCAAAGAACTTGTCCAGACGCTCAAGGGCTGTCTTGCTGTCGGGGGCGGACATGACGCTAGTCAGCGAGTTCAGGTAGAACAAGGGGGTGATGTCGTAAAGCTTGCACGAGTCCGGCCTGGGGACGCTTTTCCCGCCAGGAAGCCTCTGGAATTCCGTCTTGTCATACAGGATGTTCTTGATGTCCGCGTTGAAGAACTTTTCGGCGAATCCCAGTACATAGAACAGGACAGGGATGAGGGTCTTGGAGCCGAACGTCATGTCAAGGACAATCTCGCAGTCATCCTCCAGCGTCCCGATGAGCTTCCTGAACCGCTCTTCGATGGTCTGGCTGGTCTCGTCAAACTCTGTCGTAACCTCATCGAATGTTATCTTCGCGCCGATTGTCT
Organism: uncultured Treponema sp.; assembly: GCA_946538795.1. Classification (GTDB taxonomy): domain Bacteria; phylum Spirochaetota; class Spirochaetia; order Treponematales; family Treponemataceae; genus Treponema_D. The sequence goes on along the minus strand of CAMNGY010000041.1, from coordinate 7,030 downwards.
TGTTCAGTTCTTCCAGCTCCGTTTTCTGGATTTCCGCATTCTTTTTGGACTTTCCCGAATTCACGAGGATTCTCACGACTTTCACGTCCTCCTCTTTTTTGAGCGTCGCTGCGAGGAACCCGTCCACGGCGAAATGTACTTTCTTGGCATATTCACAAGGCTTGTTCTCATCGAATCTGTAAACGTATCCCTCGGGATCCCATCCTTCGCCCTCTACTTCCTGCATCGGAATCGTCGCAAACACAATTTTCTTCATTTGTCTTGTTCTCCTATATAATGGTACTATAACGATGAATGCGTTTTTTAACAAGGGTGATGATTCATAGTGGTGGCTACGAATCCCTTTCAGTAACAAATGCTCGGATCCTGTATGGCAATCTTCCTGCACTTGGGCATCTCACGAGCTCAACAAGCCCGAGCTTTACCCAAAAGCGATGTCCGCATTTGGTGCAGACGTACGAAACTTTCTCGCCGGGCCACGGTCTCCTGAAACAAAGCTCTCTCATGCTTCCACCCCCTTCCTTTCCTTAAACTCCTTGTATTTCTGGACATCGTACTTCGTCAGGCTTATGCAGCCCGCAATGACGGCGGCATCATCCAGGTATCCCACCACAGGGATGAAATCCGGGACAAGGTCAGCGGGACAAAGCACGTACGCGAGCGAGCCGATTATGGCGGCTATTGTTCCGACAGGAACCTCCTTGTATATCCCCGCGAAGTAGTCCTTGAGCATTTGGAAGAACAGCGTCACCGTGTCCATGAATTCGGCCAGAGTCCCGCCGCTCACGATTTCGGTGATTTCCCCTTCGTTCCTGAGCACGTCGTCCGCGTCATTCTGCGTGAAAACCCTGAAGGATCCGAGCCTCTGGTCAATGTCGTCCTGTGTGAAAGTCTTGTTCATGTTCATTCTCCTTTTCATTTGTTTTTCCTGCTTTTTCCGCAGCCCTACATCAGTAACAGAGTGAAATACCACCAAAAAATTGACGTTTCAATTTTATTTTTCACGTAACAAAAAAAGGGAGGCGGAAGCCCCCCGCCAGCATTACCCTATCCGTATATGTACACAACTTTGATTCTAGCTTTTTTCTTTCCCTGCTTCTTCTCCTTGCCCTGATAGCGCCAGTTGTTGGGGTTCAGCTGGTTTGCCCTGTTGTCACGGTCAGCCTTAGTCATCCTTCTCTTTGCCATACAAATCCTCCTGTTTTGGTTGTTTCCTATACTCTGCGGGGCCGTACTTACCGGTCACCGCCTGCTATATAAGAGGCACGGTGAAGCTGAAAATTGACAGCGTCCGCAAGTTTTTTTTCGGGCTGATTTAATGAACAGGGGAGGCGGAATCCCCCCCGCCGGCGTTGCCCTAACGGTCACCCTTCTAACTACAACATGAGGCTCGGTGAAGCAGTAAATTGACTGAAAACGGTCAGGGCACTATTGACAGGATGAAAAAATTTCTTCAGGAAAAGGTGAATGGCCTACTAACAAATTTGTGCTGGATAACCTCGAGTATGATGCTGACAAAGACCTTGATAGCTCATACGACGAACTGGTTAACTGGTGTGAGCATCTGTCAAAAACCAAGCTCAGTAAGTTTAAGAAAAAGATTTTTCCTCAACGTCTTTGCCAGAACCCCGTTTATGGGGAACATTACATTTCCGTCATATTCGATAGCCTTGTTCTCCTCACAGACATAATGCTGGGGGTTATGGACTGCATCGAAATGGTTGCAAACACAATCTTCTTCATAGTAAACACCTCTTTTACGATAAGATTATTATAGCCCAAAATTAGGGATAAATCAAGGGTTAATCAGGATGCTATCCTGAACTTCACTCTTCCTCATCCTGCTCAGAGAGCGGGAGCTCGACCTGACAAACCTTGCCTTTGCCTGAAATCTGCTTTATCACAACGGTAAACTCCGAATCAATATACCGGTCTGGATCGTCCCCTTTGACCAATACAAGCTGGATGTCGTAGTTATGGTCCTTTATCCGTACCGTTTTCCTTCCTATGCAATGCGCCAGAACCTTATCCCCTACTTTCAAAGTCGTCTGGATTATGACGGCATCCTCCTCCTTTGCTTTGGGCTTTTTTACCGAAATATATGTCAGCGACAGTGCCTTCACGGCATCAAGGGCCGTCTGGATATTCTTCTTTACCGTCTGCAAATCGGACCTTGAAAAGTCGTATCCATATGAAGCAAGAATCTCCTTCTGCTCTTCATTGAGGTTCTCATCGGTGGAAGCATGGTTGGACAGGTTCCGCATGGACTTCACATAAAGATAGCCATAACAGAGCCTGACGATCTTTTCTGTTTGCCGCATCAGGCGGAACGACGGATTCACATTTCCATTCTTTATCGATTCCACGGCCGCGAACTTTTTTGCCGTCGTGTCCTCAGGGCGAACCCCTGACTCCTGAAGGACATCACGAAGCAGCTGATCTATAGTGCCACTAAGGACTGTATTTATAAACCCGTCATAACTCTTGATTCTTTGATTGCCTATGAACTCTACGATACGCTTCATCGAACGGTTCTTTGAATCTGAGCGTGGCCAGGAATTCTTCAGTCTCTTGATGTTCCTTACAAGGGCATTCACCTGCTCATTGTCCGACACAGTGTTCTTTGAAAGGCCATTCTTCAGGCTGACAAGGGTTGAGTCCGCCTTTGGGTCAGTCAAAAAGATCGTATAGAAAACGACGACATCCCATTCGGAAGATTTTGCTTTCTTCACGCTTTCCTGATATTTCTTTTCTTCGGCAGACAAGTCTCCCTTAATCTGAATCGCCCCGATCTTAAAGACATGCTTCGGAACCTTTTCAACGAATATAGTCAACGCCTGTTGGATGAGGTCGTTGTCCAGGCACCACTGAATAATCCGTACATACTCAACTTCAACGGAACGACCAATCATCCTCTGCTTTATCAGCGGAAGGAACTGCTCCAATATGACGCCTTCTATGGAGCTGTCGTTCTTATTCGTACTTTCGTATGCTGTGATGGAATCCTGCAGCTTTTTGACAGTCTGCTCAAGATCTTCGACCTTTCCCAGGCTGACCTTATCAGAGAATTCGGTCATGCTCGAAAGTATGTCCTTTACCGTTCCTTGCTGCGTACCGGAAAAGCATGTTGAGATCCGCTTCACCTTGCCGGTGGTCATGAATTCATAGAAGCCCTCCAAAAGGGCCTCCATACGGACGGACTCCGATGTATCTACGATTATACCCCGTCCAAAATCCGCATACAGGTTGCAGGGGTTCTTTATATCCTTGTACCGCAGAATGGATACAAGCTGCTGGATAAGGTTGCTTATATTCCTCTGTCCTCCTGCGATGTCAATGTAGACGGTGTCATCAATCTGTATGCGGTCGCAGATGTCCTTGAGCATGGCAGAAATTTCGCGTGCCTCGCCATCTTCGGTCTCTGTTTCCACGGTGTCTATATGTATGTCCCCAAGGGATTTTGCAACCCCCGTATAATACACCAGGGCCGTCTGTTTCCCAAAGCTCTCCTGTTTTTCGTCCCGAACCAGATGAGACACCAACGCAATGACCTTGTGAATTCCACCAGAAGCCTTTATTGCCTCCATTTCGGAAAAGCATTTGATGATACTCTCATTCGTATGATGAGCCTGTATGACGGGGATTTTGCAGCCCGGTATCTGCGGAGTATACGATGCCGGGGGATTTGTATTTGACCCTTTAAGCGGACTGATAGTTGCTATCAAAATATTCATGCTCTGCGCTGCTCCTTCCCTTCATGGGTACCTCGGAACCGCTTTTCACGTCAGCGGCTGCCGTTTTGTCAAGCCTCAGAATTATAGCGTATAACGATTGCAAGTTCAATGCAGGGATGCAAGCCTGCATTCGTGCCTAAGGGCCAACACCCGCCCAAAGGGCGAACGCCCTGCATCAGGAAAAAGAGCTAGCACCGACTGCACGCAGCGTCAGGAAACCGCTCATACCTTCTGAAGCACACATGCTCGAACACATACTGGCGCAGAATCTTCTCACCCTCGCGGTGTTCCAGCGCGATGCGGCGGGTGACGGCATGCAGGGGAACAAGTCCCCGTCCGAGCGCGTAGTCTACAATCATGAACGTGGAGCCGAACTCCCCTTGGACAACAAGCACGTCCCCCTCCTTGGCAGCGGAAAGCCAGCCGGTGACAGCCTGGATTACACCCCTGTCCAACACCGGGGTGACCGGCACCTGAGACCATGTGGCGGCAAGCCGCTCATCGGGATACACCACCTCGCCAGCCCCATATTTCTCCTGCAGCTCGGCAAGCTGATTCTCGGTAAGGCTGTGGTTCAGGAGGCAGTACACCTTGCCGGAGTCCTGTCCCATTTCGTTCTCGTTCCTCTGTACTTTCTCCGCGACAACCTCCGAGCATGAGCTGAAACTGTCGGACCTGACCTTGCTGTCCTTCTCGTCAAACCTGTTTTCCATGTGCCTCTCCTTTAGCATGGCCTTCCGACCGTTTTTTCCCATGCGGTTTCTGTCCGCCCTACACCTTTATAGGAGTAGCGCTACCGCCTGAAATTGACAACGGAAACAAAAAAAACGTGCAAACGTCCCGGGCGGAATGCCTCTCGCCCTCGGATAGCGTGCAGGCCACGGATTAGAGGAAAGGCACGAGGTACAGGGGAATGCAGGTGGTAGGTCCGTCTTTTCTGAGCTTCTTTGTGTATGCCAGATATCTGTCCTGGATGCGTGATGAGTATTTTTCAGTGAAAAGGTCAAGGGACTTGTGCTTGCGGTAGTCGCCTGACTTTACCTCTATCGGGCATAATTTGTTTTTGCGGGATATGATGAAATCGACCTCGTAATTATGATTTGAGGAGCTGTTTCGGAATGTGTGATAATAAAGCTCGTCCCCCTTTGCTGACAGCATCTGGGCAATTGCGTTTTCATACACATAGCCTAGGTTTGCCGGAAGCTTGTCCGACAGAAGCTTTTCATAGATGATGTTGTCGGTGAAATCTTTATCCCTGAAGCAGAGCGTCACAAACAGCCCGGTGTCACATACAAAGAGCTTGAATTTTTCCAGATCGACATTTTGCGAAAGGCCGACCTCAGGATTGTTTGCATGGTATGCGATGTTGACAGTCTTGGAGTCAATCAGCTTGCTGATTTTTTCCAGCATGGAGCCAGCCCTGTCGTTTTCCAAAACACTTGAAACCTGGTAGCGGGAGGCATTCTTTTGTAGTTCCGCAGGGATGTAGTTGAAAAGGCGGGAAATCTTTCCCGTCTGGTCAATCTTCATGAAGTCATCCGAGTACAGGCCTAGGATGTCTCGTTTTATCAGGTCAACCTCGCTGAAGTTGTTTGTCTCCAGAAAGCATACGACAGCCTGTGGCATTCCTCCGACAATCATATAGAGCCTGAACTTGCGGAGCAGCTCACGGTTCAGGTCGTCCCCCATGTCTTTCTTGGAATCCCATACAGCCCTTCCCATTTCATAGCTCTGACTTTCCCCGACCGCCCAGCAGAATTCCTCGTAGTCCATAGGATGCATCTGTATCTTGCGCTCCTCGCTCGGAATCAAGATGTCCTTCACGTTTTCCTTTATCGTGATGAGGGAGCCTGTCTCCATATAATCATAGCGATGGTCTTTTACTAGGAGTTTTATCGCCTGCCTGGCAAGGGGGAATTTCTGGACCTCGTCAAAAATGATGAGCGAATCGCGCTCGAAGAGCTTTGTCTTGCAGTAAAACTGCAGCAGTCTGAAGAAAGAGTCCAGGTCCGACAAATCCTCAAAAAGGTCTTTTATCTTCTGGGATGCAAAGGCGAAGTCTATGAGAATATATGACTTATATTCATTTTTGCCGAACTCCTCCACAACAGTGGATTTCCCAATCCGCCTTGCACCTTCCACCATAAGGGCTGTCTTACCGTCGGAGCTTGACTTCCACTTGAGAAAATCCCCGTAAATCTTCCTTCTGAAAGGTATCATAAGGACATTATACAAAATCCCTATAGAAAATCAAGCGAAATACCACAAAATCCCCATAGAAAAACGGCCAAAATACTGCAAAATCCCCATAGAAAATGCCCGGGGCAGATGCCTCGGGCACCGGCCTTACCTGCCTGCGAAGTCGTTCGCCACCGTCCAGCCCAGGCCCTCCACCACACCGAACGCTGTGGATGATTGCATGGCACTTGTTCCTCTGTGAATCTGTCATAGTCTTTTCTCCTTGCCCTTGCATCGGGCTGCTGTTTCTCTTTTACTTTCAATTGTAAAGGAGGGCTTCGTTCTTAGATAATTGACATTGCTTGTGGACGGAAGCCGACCCCACCGGCCTCCGTCCATATTGCCGCCGGTGAACTAATTTTCGATGATGGGTTTCACAGACAGTTCCCCGGTTATAAAAGCCAACACCACCCTAGCCAGCATAGCACTTAAAACTCTTCCAAACATACGCAACTCCTTTCTCTTCGTTTTCGTTTCCGCAGGCTCCTGCCTGTCACCTTTATTAGAGGCGACGGCAACTCGAGAATTGACATGTCTGATGCACAAAATGGCGGAAAGGCTTCCAGCGCCAGTTCCTTCCTGCCAGTCCGGTAGTCATTATGATGCGGTTTTCATGAAGGTTCACCGCAAACCTTCCGTTTTACTTATTCTGTTTTTCCCCGATTCTTATATCGACATCCTTCGTACAACCGTCAATAATCGAACCTATTTCTTCAAATGTGCCTTTGCCATCACCCGTTACGACATCTATGACTTTACCTATTTTGGTCAATACATCATCAATCCTTGCGTCACCGAAGATTACATTCATGTTGCTGTAGGGGTTGAAACCAAACATTCTCTTTTTTCTCCTTGGGCCTATGCCCTTTGCTCGCTTTCTGCGTTCTTCACGCACCTTGCCCCGTCGGGGCGTCTGTTTCGTTCTTACTTCCAATTATACAGGATGGATTTGTCCGAGAATAATTGACAGCTCGAATAAAAAAAACTTCGGGGTGCACGCCTCCCCTCTGGCGTCAATCCCTTGAAGGCGGTTTTTATAAACGGGCAACCGCAAGCCC